>DASVLM010000157.1:0-8737 GCA_036384875.1 Noviherbaspirillum sp. | reverse complement strand
TGCCCCGGTGGCAGGGCATGCCGGCGACGCGGCATTAAATTGCCATATTAATCTGCCGCTTCAATCTGTCGCACTAAGCCGCAGCCTTGCAGGTGCCGGTGCCGTGCGGCGCAGCGACGAATTCGGGCAGTTGCTCCGCCTGCGCCGAGAATTTCGCAAGGCGCGGATATCGTGCCGCGTCCACCACTTCCGGCAGCATCATCTGCGTGAATTGCCATGCCACCGCGACCGCCACACCGGCATGGTCGATGGTGCCGCGCTCCACCGCTGGCGGCACGCGCCCCAGTTCCGCCTCCAATGCATCGTATGCCGCGAACAGCTGACCCGTGACGCGTTCTACCCAGGGCGCGTGCAGCTTTTCCGCCGGCCGCAGGTTGCGCTCGTAAATGATTTGCACGCTCTTCTCGCAAGCGGCGAGCGCCAGCCCTGTCAGGCGCAGGCCATGCATGCGCTGCGCGATATTCGCCGGCACGCGCGACTTTCCCGGCGCGGCGATGCGCTCTGCGTATTCCAGGATGAGGGTGGACTCCATTAGTACCGTACCGTCGTCGCAGATCAGGGTCGGCGCCTTCACGACCGGATTGACCTGCCTGAACTGATCGAAGGTGCTGAAGACAGAGAGCGAGCGGTGCTCGAAGGGAATGCCGAGCAATTGCAGCGAAATGGCGGTGCGGCGCACGTAGGGGGAATCGAGCATGCCGATGAGTTGCATGGGGGCTCCTTTGAGGTTGCGAGAGAGATTTCCAGCGATCGGGAAAACCTTATCACAAGTACCAGCGTGAGAGCAGACGGTGTGCATAGGCATCACTGGTCCGGCGGGCGTCTACGCAGGACTACTTATAAGATATATTTAAAATGGATGTTATGCTAGAATGCATTCGTGGCCGGCGAAGATTCGCGCCATAAAAGATTCATTTTAAATATTTGTATTCATCGCTGAACCCATTTTGAAGGAAGCACCATGAAATCCGAAACCCTATCGCTGTCGGCCGCCGTCACCCAGGCAAACATCGCCGACATCGAGCGCGCGCTCGGCGCATTGCAAGGCGTGAACCGGGTCGCTGTTGCCATCGCGGCAAACGCCGTCAAGGTCGATTTCGACGACGATGCCACCTCCCTGCTGGAGCTGCGCACCGTGCTGAAGAAAGCCGGCTTCGAGACGAAGAAACCCGCCCACGAAACCGGCATGTGCTGCGGCAGTTGCGGCAGTTGAACGTGCACACGCCGCAGCATTCCTGCGGACCGCCCTGAAGAACCGTGTCGCCATGGTTCATGCAAGGCGGTCCCCCACCCCTTCGATACGGACTGAACCATGAGCCATCCTGCATTCTTCGACCAGGCGCCCGTCATCACGGTGTATGACGCGCTCGCCGAATTCCTCGGCGCGTCGGACGACGGCCTGCTGACTTACCGCTACATCGACGCCGTGCGGCTGGCCGGGCATTCCTGCCCGACGGTCGCCGGCGCCTACCTCATGGCGCGACGCGCGCTGCAGCTGCTCTACCCCGGCGACACGCCCGAGCGCGGCGGGCTCCAGGTGCGCTTCACCGCGTCAATCGAAGATGGCGTAGCCGGCGTGATCGGCAGCGTCATCGGCCTCGTGACCGGCGTTGCCGGCCCCGGCGGCTTCAAGGGCATCGGCCACCATTTCCGTCGCCAGAACCTGATGGTCTTCGGCCATCCGGCGGAAGGCGAAGTCCGCTTCGACCGCCTCGACAACGACACCTCCGTGCAGCTCAGCCTGCACGCGAATCGCGTGGCGGCAGACCCGCGCACGAACGTGTTGCTGCGCAAGATACTGTCCGGCGAAGCGGCCAAGCCGGAAGCGGCGGAATTCGCCCAGCTCTGGCAGGACCGCGTCCGGCGCATCCTGCTCGAACATGCGGACGACCCGGAACTCATCAGCACGGTCGCCGCGCGTCTTTGACACATCGCAACTCAACAGGTGAACGACATGAACATCGACAAATTCCAGCATCAGCATGAACAGATCTTCAACTGCATCGACGTGTTGCGCGAACTGTCCACAGCCGGCATCGCACAGAACGCGCGCAGGATCGCCGACATGGTTGTTTCGATGAGTTCCATCATCAAGCTTCATCTTGCGGTGGAAGACAAGGTCCTCTACCCCGCCCTGCAGCAAAGCGACAATGCCGCGCTCGCGAGGATGGGCGACCAGTACCAGGTTGAAATGAAGTCCATTGCGACAACTTACGAACGCTTTGTCCGCCGCTGGAATACCGCGTCGAACGTGGCGCAGGACCCCGACGGTTTCCGCACCGAAGCGAACCAGGTGTTGCGGACGCTGCACGCACGCATCAAGCGTGAAGACCGGGATTTTTACCCGGAGATCGCGACTCAGATGCCGTGATGCCAGCGCGTGTCGTCAGGGCTACCCCATCGGCCTTGCCAAGGCACGGGCGAATTTTTTCCTGACGACGGCATAACACTCGCAGGCGGCTTCTTCCAGCCCGGCACGGTCGAGAATCTTGACGATGCCGCGGTGGTAATCCAGCAAGCCCGCCTGCTGGAACTTCCTGGCGATCATCGTGACGCTGGGGCGATGCACGCCGAGCATATCGGCAAGAAATTCGTGGGTCAGCTGGAATTCCTTCTGGTCGACCCGGTCGTGGCTGGCGAGTATCCATCGTGCAAACCGCTCTTCGGTGGAATGCAGGCGGTTGCATGCAACTGATTGCGACACATGGGCCAGATAGGCATGCAGGAAGCAATACGACAGGCGCCGCAATTCGGGCAGGCTTTCCAGCGCCTGCCTGAATTTTTGCACCGGCATCCTCAGGCTGTTGCCGGGAATCTGGCATATCGTCGTCTCGTTGGCGATGCTGCTTCCGGTCAGCACATCGATCGAGGACAAGCCTTCGTTGCCGATGGTGCCGACTTCGATGGCCGCGCCGTTCTTCATGATCGCCAGCACCGAATGGCAGCCGGACAAGGGAAAGTACGCATACCGGATTTCCTTGTCCCGTTCGAACAAGATGGTGCGCGTCGGCGTGGGAAAGAATTCGAGCGCGGGCCGCAGTCTCTGGTACTCGTCTTCCGGCAGACTCGACAAGATATGGTTGCCGCACGCCGCTGCTGTCGCTGGAACGTCCATTGCGCTCCCGATTGCGTTCTCCATCGCGTTTCTCCTTGGCAGTTCGTGTACTCCCGTAAACCGCAAAACGCATGCCAACGTACAGTTTTGTACAGACGCAATGAATCCAAGCGAGTAACTTGCCCCTCCCACAGAATTCCCGGAATTGGGACGCAACGTCCGGGAAGAGCTGGACGCACATACCGGAAAGGGCTGCCGTGAGGTTATCGGATTTTATATTGGGAAACCTGGAGCAAATTTTGCAAGCCTGGGAAGACTTTGCGCGCACGATCCAACCGAAGCATCGCTTCATGGACGTTGCGGAGTTGCGCGATCACGCAAAGGAAATCCTGGAAGAAATCGCCGCTGAACTGGCAAACCCCGATAGCGCTCGCACCCTGGATTCGCACGGAAACACGCCAGCCGAGATTCACGCGGATACCCGCGCCGATTCGGGTTTTACCGTCGACCAGCTCCTGTCGGAATACAGCGCACTGCGGTCCAGCGTGCTGCGCCTGTGGACACAGCGGGACAAAACCGCGAGCTGGTTCGAACTCGAAGACATGACGCGCTTCAATGACGCCATCGACCGGGCGCTGGCGGAATCGGTGGCGCGCTATGCCGCCGGGCAGCGCCAGTCGCAAGACATCTTCCTCGGCATCATCGGGCACGACTTGCGCACGCCGCTGTCGGCGATCAACCTCGGCGCAACCTACCTGATGCGCTCGGAGCAGGCCGACAGCAAGCTCATCCAACTCGGATCGCGCATGTTCAACAGCGCCGTACGAATGCAGGAAATCATCGACAACCTGCTCGACTTCGTTCGCAGCCGAAGCGGCGCCGGCATCCCGCTCCAGTCGAGCGACGTTGACCTGTCCGCGATTTCGGAGCAGATCGCCGAGGAATTCCGCGTGTCTAACCCCGGTGCCGTCATCCGCACCGAAGTCGTCGGCAATGTGACGGGCCGATGGGATGGCGGGCGGATTGCACAGGTCTATCAAAACCTCATCGGCAATGCGATTCAATATGGCGCGGATGGAACGGTGGTATCCGTCGTTACCCGCGAACAGGACGGCCAGGTGATCCTGTCCGTGCACAACGACGGGCCGGCGATTCCGCCGGACCTCCTGCACCACATCTTCGACCCGCTGCGACGCGGCACGCCGCAAGCGGGCAATCGCAAGAACCTCGGCCTGGGCTTGTACATCGTGCGCGAAATCGTCGCGGCACACCACGGCACCATTGAAGTCACATCGACGCTGGAGGCGGGCACCACGTTCACGGTGCGCCTGCGGCGGCGCATGCCGGCTGGCTGAGCGTTGGCTTGATAAGGCTGGCGCACGCACTTGCTGGCAGGAAAACCGGTAACTGAGGCACGCGATCATCTAGTCCGGCATGACAAGGGACGCTTGCTGTTTGGAAGCTTATTGTTGCTTCCTAGTACATGGACGAAATGGAACTTTATCCAGTCGGGAACCACTTAATCAAACAGCAACAAATATTGTGGATTTAACACTGCTCCACGTTCGCTGCGCCTTGATTAAACAGCTTTTTAAAAATTCCCGTCATGCCGAACCCTATCAGCAGTTTCCCCGCCATTCCGGCTCCCTACGCGCAATCGCACGACCAGCCGCCGCCCGTCCCCCCTAGTGGCGCGCAGTCTCTTACAAACGGGTCCACTCCCGACCAGGGGAGTGCAAGATCAGGCAGCACCATGCGCGCAGCACTGTTGAGGGAAATGGATGGAGCCCCTCCAACCTTGCCCGCTGCGGTTCGACAGTCGCTTGCGAATGTCACGTTCGCAGGAAGGCCAATGAGTGCCTATCAAGCATTCAAGGCAATACTGGACGGCGCAAGAAGCGGGCTTATGGAGAACCAGGCCGTTGCAGAGCTGGGCCTGCGAGCCGATCATGCCTACCGGCTTTTCGCACGAAACATCGACAATGCGCCGGCATGTTTGCTGGTAGGCGTACCGAAGGATGAACACGCGTCCAAAAACATGGACGTTCAGTGGATAGATCTGCTGCCGTCGTCCACGACGAATTTCAATAGCAATCCAAATGCGGCAAGCGTGATTCCTGCATCTGCCGGAGAGCAAAGAATCTTCCTTCACCTCGTTAAGCGCGAAGGCGCAATCACTGGTGTTCAATTGCTCGATGACGTCATCGCAAACATTTCACCCGGCGATCCTGCATTGGCCGATCTGCAAATGTTCAAGCGCACAGCAGAGAAGATCGATCAGCTTTATCCGCCGTTTTCTGCACGCTCCGGCGCGGAACCGTCCGAGATCGAACGCGCTCTGCGCTTCTATGACGTTTCAAATGCATTGGCGCTAATAGGATTTGACCCGAATACAGGGACGCTGACCGATGCAGTGAAAGCGTGCCAGGCAGCATTGACCGAGAAAAACCTGGATGCGATTTGCGCCTTGCTGGTGGCCTGCTCCCCGTCCCTCGTCAGCTCACTTCAATCAACGAAGAATCGGCGCCTGGGAATGTCCATGCGTGAAGTCGTCATGATGGAAGCGGCTAAGCTAAATCATCCCGCGCTCAGAAAATATCTCAAGCAATTTCCCTATCCCTATTACACGGACAAGGGCGACAGCAGCGTTTCGCTTAATACTCTGGTCAAGTTTGAAGAAGGACGGCACCGGGGTGATCCGATCGTATGCAGGCATCTTGCGACTGCATGGCTAATGTCACGTTTCGATTCTGAAACTCGGAAGGTAGATTATTCGAATTTTGATTCTGCCGATGCGCTGTCCAAACTGGACAGTGACAGCATTGAAAGCGCCATGCATGCAATGCTAAAAAACGCGGAAGAAACGCATGTATTGCATATAGACGATTGGGGGAAAAAATTCCTGATTCATATGTTTGACAAATTGGATGACCAGATTTTGAAAGAAGGTGTCCGGAATACTGGTAAATGGATTAAACACTTCGTCATCTTAACGAAAACCCATATGCTTGCCGGTGCTGTATCGGCAAAACAGAAGACACTGGACGCACCCATTTCGTACAGTCAATTTCTTTATGATCCTAATCCAACTGCCACCCACAGAAAAATTGTCACTACGAACCGTGATGATATAAATACCTGGAATCTTTCTTCACTTTATCCTCATAACAATTACGCCGACTATCATCCTGATGGCGATGATCTTGTTGGGGTGCATATTTTGAGGGATGAAAATCCTTTCTTGGAGACTGAAGAGGTAGGTTATCCAAGCAAAAAAAACTATAACTGGGTTGAATCTCCAACTTCTCGTTTAGTAATACGTCATCTGGCAGAGAACGGTCTTCATAAAGAATGGAACGATATTTTTCATTCAAACCGAGCTTCTTGGTCACTATCTGAATTAGGTGCGTACCTAATCGAGGCTTCAGCTACATTTGCATGGATAGAAAGCTTTAATTTTACGGAAATGCTATGCACTTATCTTCGTGCGATTAACGGCCTGAAGGAAATTGACGACAAGAAAAAATTCCGCCTGCTTTTTATGAGAATTTTGCGGAAGGACGCTTCGAGTCATCACTCGCCTGCTTACTTGAAAACATGCCTCGATGAAATTATGAAATTGAATCTTCCGGAAAAATTCAAAATCACACTGATAGAAGCGAAGGAATCTAAACATGACGTTCCATTTCTTCATGCGGCAACAAAAATAGGACGAAGTGATCTGGTCAAAACCTATCTTGATTGCCTGCGGCAGATGCCGATATCGGAGGAAACCAAGTACAAGTTGATCGGCTCGATTATTAAGACGGAAGAGAATGAATTCGTTCCGGCCATTGTCGAGGCAATTCGGCGCAAGGATAGCGTAATGGTGGAAGCTTTCATCGACGCCATCACAGGCCTTGAGATGCCAGCCGAGTTGAAAACACGAATCAACTTTTACGATTTTGCCGAACAGGGATGGAAACGCCCTGTGCGGAACGGCGAGGCTTTAACCGACGATGAAAAAGCGATCGTCGAACTGCTGGATCGCGGAATGTCGAAGTTGCAAGATCGACATGACAGTCAAGGCGTGTAGACTCTCCTCTTCGGCTACGAGCCTGGAGCGAATACACATGACCAAAGACGGGCAACTTTCCGCGCAGGGAATTGAAGCGCTGCGCGAACGTTTTCAGCAGCAGTCGCGCAAGGCGCAGGCTTATTACACCGTCATGCACGAAGCGCGGCGCATCGCAGGCAACGATGACGCGGCCAGTGCATGGATGAACGCACCGTTGCCGGCATTCGACGGCAAGACACCGGCGCAGCTCGTCGACGACGACCAGGCGGAGAAGGTGCTGGCCTACATCGCATCACTGTAGCCAGTCTCTCCCGCTAAAAAACAAAACCGCGTCACAGGAACGCGGTTTTGTTTTCATTTCTTCTTCGGCACGACGAGCCGATTATTCATGGCGGAGGAATGGGCGGCAATGCGTAGCAATGCGTAAGTGTCGATCAACCTGCAGAGGCTGCCCCACGGCAATGCATTTCCCGGAACAAGGTCGGCATCATGCCGAAACGGCGATCAAATGCCTTTGAAAATTGCGCCGCTGTGGAGTATCCGGTTTTCGCGGCAATCTCCTTGAGAGAGATGCCGGCGGCAAGCAGCGCACGGGCCTGGTCCAGCCGCAATGTTTCGACGAAGTACGCAGGCGTTTCGCCCATCACGCGGGTGAATTTGCGATGGAAGCTGCGTTCCGACATCGCGGCACGCTCCGCCAATACCGACACGTCCAGCTTGTGCGGCAGGTTTTCCTTCATCCAGTCGACCAGCTCCGCAAAGGGCTGGTCCGCCCGCATTTGCGCCATCAGCACCGGGCTGAATTGTGCCTGGTAGCCAGGGCGCCGCGCGTAGAGCACCAGGCGCTTGGCGATTGCACTCGCGATGGCGCTCCCGAGGTCGCGCTCCACCAGCGCCAGGGCCATGTCGATGCCGGTCGTCACGCCGGCCGAAGTCCAGACACGCCCATCCTCGACATACAAGGCATTGGCATCCACCTCCAGCTGCGGGTAACGCTGCGCCAGTTCCGCGCAGGCTTCCCAATGCGTCGCGACACGCTTGCCGTCGATGAGCCCGAAATGCGCGAGGATGAAGGTGCCGCTGCAGACCGAACCAAACCGCCTCGCTTTCGCGCCGGCCTGCACTGCCCATTTCCTCACGTTCTCGTTGGCGGCAATCGTGCGAAGCGCGCGTGCCTCGCCGCCGGCGATGAGCCAGGTATCGATGGTGCGCGGCGGCACCGCCTTCAAGGCCCGCGTGACGAGCTTCACGCCGCTGTTGCTCTGCACCTCGCCGCCTGCCGCAGACAAAATGTGCACGCGATAAAACGCTTTTCCTGCAGCGTCATTCGCCGCCGCGAAGACGGCCGCCGGACCGGTGATATCCAGCACCTGGACACCATCGAACGCCAGCAGCGCAATATTGAGTGGGGAAGCCATTGGCAGAATTTAGCCTATGTTTGTCATTTATGCCAATCGCGCGCCTGCCTAGAATGGGTGCATCTTTCCTGGAGATGCGACACATGAACGACACCATCCACATCGGCTTCCTCCTCTTCCCCAACGTCACCCAACTCGACATGACAGGGCCGGTGCAGATCCTGAGCCGCGTGCCGAACGCGAAGGTGCACCTGGTCTGGAAAACGC
>DASVLM010000156.1:0-4375 GCA_036384875.1 Noviherbaspirillum sp. | reverse complement strand
ATGCCGATGCCGCTGTCGCGCACCCGGATCACGATGTCCTCGTCCTTCCGTTCGGCCGCAATGCGGATGGTGCCGCCTTCGTCGGTGTATTTGGCAGCATTGGTAAGCAGGTTGGCAACGATCTGTGCAAGGCGCAACTCGTCCGCCTCGAACCATGTTTCGTGCGGCGGCAGATCCAGCGTGACGCTATGCCGCCGCTTGTCGATCAGCGGTTGCGCCGCTTCCAGCGCGGCATCGATCACGGCATGCAATTCCACATCGCGCTTGCGCAGGGCCAGCATGCCGCGCGTGATGCGCGACACTTCCAGCAAATCGTCGAGCAACAGTGCCATGTTGCCGACCTGGCACTCAATTACGTCAAGGCTGCGGCGCTTCTGTTCTTCGGTCGAACCGGGCAGGCGCAGCACGTCGGCTGCCTGCCGCACCGGCGCCAGCGGATTGCGCAACTCGTGGGCCAGTGTGGCGAGGAATTCATCCTTGCGGCGGTCGGCTTCCTTGAGCGCCTGCTCCTGCAGCTTGCGCTCGGTGACGTCGGCAAACCAGATGGCAACCGCGCCGTCCAGCGGCGAAGCGACCACATGGAACCAGCCATGCACACCCGCGGTATCGCGGAACACTTCGAATTCCCGGGTTTCGCCATGCATGGCCACGGCGATGTAATGCTCGACCATGGCCGTATCGATCCAGTTGCCGGGCAACACTTCGCCTACGCGCTTGCCGACAAGGAGGTCCGGCGCGCGATGATAGACGGTGGCGGCGGCCTGGTTCACATAGGTCCAGCGGAAATCGATGATGTTGCCGCTTTCCCGCACGGGAGCAAGGACGACAAAAGGTACGGCCGACGATTCCAGCGCCACGCGAAAGCGGCGGTTGCTCTCGCGCGCGATGAGCTGGGCGCGATAGCGATCGATGAACATCGCCGCCTTGTTCGCGCAAATTTCCGCAAGACGAATCTCGCGCTCGGTCGGCACGCGCGACTCGGGCCACTGCACCGACAGCGCGCCCATCACCTCGCCGGCAAGGTTCACGATCGGCGTGCTGTGTACCGCGCGGAATCCTTCCATGCGCGACAGCGCACGATAGGGGGCGAACAGTTCATCGGTTTCCGTGTCCTGCACCACCACCCGGCGTTTCAGCGCGCACGCGTTGCCGCACGCGCCCGTGCCGAGGGGAGCGTGGACGAGCCGGGTCAGCGCGTCGGCGCTGAAACCGATACTCGCCTCGACTTCAAGCATGTTTGCGCCATCGATCAGCGACAGGAGGCCGCGGTTGGTGCCGTGGAATCCGGTGGCAGCTTCGAGGATGACCTGCAGCTGCTGGCGCAAGTCGTTGATGGCAAGCAGCCTGGTACTCAGCTCATGCAGGCCTTGCAGGTCCGCAACCTGTTGCATCAGTTCGGCACGCGTGTCGTCGAGGAGCGCGTCGACGCGTTTGCTGACGAGAGCGAAATGCCCGCAGACGTAGACCAGCACCAGCCCGACGGCAATGTAGGCAAGCAATGCCAACTGGTCGGCATCGGTGGCAATCCGGATCTGGCCGGTCGGCGGCAGCACGATCATCGCGTTGGCCAGTCCGGCTGCCAGCACAGCGAGTGCCGCTGCACGACCCAGCATGAAGGTGGTCAATACGATTGCCGGAAGAAAAAACAGGAAGGGAATGCGCGGGCCTACCCAAGGGTAGATCGCCCATTGCAGCAGCGCCGCCAGGATGGCGACGCCGGCCGTCAGTGCAGCACGGCCGGCTGCGGACTGCGGGATGTGAAATAGCGCCATCGTCGATCGGGTGTCAGGCCCGCAAGCCGCGCAAGCGACACGGTTGCCGGTGTTTCAGGGCGTGCAGGGCGGAATGGATTGCGAGTGTCGCGGGGAAGGGCAATCGCGGCCGGGGCGCACGTCGTCAAACTGCATTAGCGAAGAATACTACGGATCGCGGAATCTGCGCGGCGTTGCCGGTTTGACTTGCCGCAGGCAATTATGTAGTGTCGTCACACACAACAACACAAGGGAGGAGACCATGCTGATCGCCGCAAAAATCCTGGCAGGCGTCGTGCTACTGATCCACGTCTACATCTTTTTGCTGGAAGCAGTGATGTTCCGCACGCGCGGCCGCAAGGTGTTCGGCATGAACGATGCGCAGGTCGAGATGATGGCGCCGGCGATGTCCAACCAGGGTTGCTACAACGGTTTCCTCGCTGCCGCGCTGGCGGTCGGTTTCCTGCACCCCGATCCGGCGACGGCCCGGGCTTTCACCGTGTTCGGGCTGGCCTGTGTCGCGGTGGCCGGTATCTGGGGCGCGGCCACGGTGCAGAAACGCATTCTCTACGTGCAGACCGTACCCGCCGTGCTCGCGCTGGCAGCGCTGTTCGCCGCCTGATCAGCGCAGAAAGTTCCTCACCAGCGCGATCTGTTCCGGCACGTTCAGTGCCGGTGCATGACCGCATCCCGGAATCACCGCCAGCTCGGCACAAGGGCCGCGCCGCGTCATCTCTTCCGCCGTTTCCTGCAGCAACAGGTCGGAGTCGACGCCGCGCAGTACCAGCACCGGCATGTCGAGCGCATCGTATTCTTCCCACAGGTCGTAGTCGTGCGGATGCACGATGAACTGCCGCACCATGGCCGGGTCGTAGTGCGGCGTGACCTTGCCGTTCGGCAGGCGGCGCGTCGAAGTTTCCGTCATGCGGCGCCATTGCGCATCGCTCTGCCAGCCGTAGGGCTTGTAGACGGTGCGAAAGAATTGCTCCAGCTCAGTGACCGTGTCGAACTGCGGCGGATTGCCCGCATAGGTCTTGATGCGCTTGATCGCGGCTTGCGCCAGCGACGGGCCGTTGTCGTTCAGCACGAGATGAGTGATGCGGCCCTTCAACGTGGTTGCGCCGGCGACGGTGCCGATCGCGCCGCCCATCGAAGTGCCGGCCCAGCGCAGCGTATCGAAGCCCAATTGGTCGACGAGTGAACGCGCCAGCTGCGCGTAGAACGCGAGGCAATATTCCTTGTCCGGCTCCGGGCTCCATTGCGAGTAGCCGCGGCCTATCGTGTCGGGGCAAACGATATGGTAGGTGTCGGCCAGCGCTTCGGCGAGGTCGTCGAAATCGCGACCGGTGCGCGCCAGGCCGTGCCACATGACGAGCGGCGGTGCGTCGGCGCGGCCCCATTCGGTGAAATGGATTTCACGTCCGCAGCAGGTGAGGTAACGGGAGGTCGGTTGCATGGCTCATCTCCAGGTGCGCAGTTTGCCGACGATGCCGGTCGGGAAGAAATACACCGACAGGATGAACAGGATGCCCAGCCACAAGAGCCAGCGGTCCGGCGACAGGAAGGCGGCCAGCAGCGGCACATTCTGCGCTGCGCCGGCGGCGAGCGCCATCAAGTCCTGCAGGTAGCTCTGCGCCAGCAGGAAGATGGTGGCGCCGCACACCGCGCCGTACATCGTGCCCATGCCGCCGATCACCACGATCAGCAGGATGTCGATCATGATCTCGAAGGACAGCGAAGTTTCCGGTCCGTTGTAGCGCAGCCAGATTGCCAGCAGGCAGCCGGCGAGCGTCGCGAACACGGCGGCCAGAACGTTGGACCAGGTGCGGTACACGACAGTGCGATAGCCGATTGCCTCGGCGCGGAAATCGTTCTCGCGGATCGCTTGCAGCACGCGGCCGAAGGGCGAGTTGACGATGCGCAGCATGGCAAGGAAGAGCAGCACGGCGCAGGTGAACACCAGGTAATAAGTGATGAACTTGCCGTCGATGTTCGCGCCGAACAGCGGATCTTCCAGCAGATCGAATGACGGCGAGAGCACTTCCGGCAGCTTGAAGTTCAGGCCATCCTCGCCGCCGGTGAAGTCCGACAATTGCGACGCCAGCGTCTGGAAGGCGGACGCCACCGCCAGCGTGATCATTGCGTAGAAGATGGCGCGTACCCGCAGCGAAAACAAACCGATCACCAGCGACAGCACGAGCGACAGCGCCACCGCGCACAGCGCGCCGACCAGCAGGCTGCCCCAGCCCGGCCCCATGCGCGTGCTCGCGATCGCCACGCCGTACGCGCCGATGCCGAAGAACATGGTGTGCGCAAAGGACACGATGCCGGTATAGCCAAGCAGCAGGTCGTAACTCGCCACCAGCACGATGAAGATCAGGATCTTCGCCGCCACGCCCATCGCCTTGGCGCCGGGGAAAAGAAAGGGCGCGAAGGCGAGGCCGAGCAGGACCAGCACAAGAATCGCCGTCAGTATCCTGCTGCGCGGCAGGTCGCCGGAGAGTATGCGTGTCATCATCGCGTGGTCACCTGTTCGTTACCTGGTAAAGCCCTTGCGGACGCCACAGCAGGATGGCGACCATCAGGAAGATGTTGGAGAACAAGGCAAGCTTGGGCGCGAGGAA
>DASVLM010000155.1:0-6360 GCA_036384875.1 Noviherbaspirillum sp. | reverse complement strand
CGATGGACTCGACGCTGAAGTCCAACATCTCCGTCGGCTTGCCGCTCGATCTGCTGGTCTATGAAAAAGACCGGCTGGCGGTCAGCCGCTTCGTCACGATCGATGAGAAGAACCAGTACTTCCAGATGATCCGCAGCACCTGGGGCCAGCAGTTGAAGAGCGTGTTTGCGGGTATCGCCGACCCGGTATGGAATGCTTCGCCCGAGGTCAATGCAAATGTGCTGTCCACCGGCCACGGCACAAGCCAGCCGGTGCGTGTCCCGCCGCCGGCAGGTGTCACCAGCACGCATGCACCCGCCACGCCCTTGCAGACGCTGGCACAGCAGAGCGGTGGCAACGCACAGCACTGATCCGCATCGCACCAAAGAAAAACGGCGGCATGTGTATTCATGCCGCCGTTTCTTTTTCCAGCTTCGCGATTCGTCAGACGACGATGGTCTGTGCTTCCTGCCCCTGGCGTTCGCGGATCTCGCCGATACGCGACACGGTCTCGCCGGCTGCCTTCAACTGGGCAATCGCCGCATCCGCATTTTCCTTCGCAACGACGACCACCATGCCGATGCCGCAATTGAATACGCGATGCATCTCCGCATCAGCGACGTTGCCATGCTGCTGCAGCCAGGTGAAGAGCGGCGGCATGGCCCAGGCGTCGCGATGCAGGACCGCAGTCAGGTTGTCGCGCAGCACGCGCGGCACGTTCTCGACGAGGCCGCCGCCGGTGATGTGCGCCATGCCCTTTACTTCCATCTTTTCCATCAATGCCAGCAAGGGCTTGACGTAGATGTGCGTCGGCTCCATCAGCACATCCGCGAGGCGACGGCCGTGGAAATCGGCGTTCAGGTCGGGTTGCGCGACGGAGATGATCTTGCGCACCAGGGAATAGCCGTTCGAATGCGCGCCGGAGGAAGCCAGGCCGAGTACCACGTCGCCCGGCACGATCTTGCTGCCGTCGATGAGCTTCGACTTTTCGACCGCACCCACCGCGAAGCCGGCCAGGTCGTATTCGCCGTCCGGGTACATGCTCGGCATCTCGGCGGTTTCGCCGCCGATCAGTGCGCAGCCGGCCAGCTCGCAGCCCTTGGCAATGCCCTTGATGACATCGGTTGCGGAGGGCACGTCCAGCTTGCCGCAGGCAAAGTAGTCGAGGAAGAACAGCGGCTCGGCGCCCTGCACCAGGTTGTCGTTCACGCTCATCGCCACCAGGTCGATGCCGACGGTATCGTGCTTGTTCAGGTGGAAGGCCAGCTTGAGCTTGGTGCCCACGCCGTCCGTGCCCGACACCAGCACCGGTTCCTTGTACTTCTTGCTGATCTCGAACAGCGCGCCGAAGCCGCCGATGCCGCCCAGCACGCCTTCGCGCATGGTGCGCTTGGCAAAAGGCTTGATGGCTTCGACCAGCGCATCGCCTGCATCGATATCGACACCGGCATCGCGGTAGGAAAGGGAGACGTTGGAAGTGGAACTCATGATATGAACGGGAGCAGAGGCGGTAAAATAGGCGGTTTGGGTGCCACATGACACATGCACCCATGATCAATCCGCTATTTTAACAAACAGAGACGGCCAAACCCGCCCGACCCTGCCATTTTTATGCCGTTTTCCTTCAACACGGAGCAAAAGCAGACCCTCATGTGGCTGGCCGTCGGGCTGGCGCTAGTGTTGCTTCTTGCACAACTGGCGCCCATCATGGCGCCTTTCATCGCCGCCGCCATCCTGGCCTATGCGATGAATCCGGCGGTGGATTGGCTGTCGGCGCGTCGTATCGGCCGCATCTCCGTCAGGCGCGAAGCGGCGGTCATCGTTGTCATGCTGGTATTTTTCGCCGCCATCCTGACGCTGGCCCTGATCGTGATCCCGGTACTGCAAAAGCAGATCCCGCTGCTGCGCGACCAGATTCCTGCCTCACTGTCGCGCCTGAACGCCTTCCTCGCGCCGAAGCTGAATGAACTCGGTATCCACGTGCGACTGGACGGCATCGGCATCAAGCGCCTGCTTTCCCAATACCTATCCGACAGCGGCGACGATATCTGGGCCACCTTGCTGGCCTCGGCCAAGATCGGCGGCGTCGCCGTGCTGGGCTGGCTGGTCACCCTTTCGCTGGTGCCGATCGCCCTGTTCTACCTGCTGCTCGACTGGCACGGCCTGCTTGCCCGCATCGAGCATGCCATCCCGCGCCGCTGGGTCGCTCGTACCCGTAACCTGGCGCGCGAAGTCGACGAACTGCTGGCGCAATACCTGCGCGGCCAGCTTGCCGTCATGCTGGCGCTGAGCATGTATTACTCGGTCACCCTGGAGATCGCCGGACTCGACGTTGCATTGCCGGTCGGCATCATCACCGGCTTGCTGATCTTCATTCCTTACGTCGGCTTCGGCCTTGGACTTGTCCTGGCACTCATTGCCGCTTTGCTGCAATTCGACGGGCTGCACGGCATCGTGCTGGTGGCCAGCATCTATGGCGTCGGCCAGTTCATCGAAAGTTTCATTCTTACCCCGCGGCTGGTCGGCGAACGCATCGGCCTGCATCCGCTGACCGTAATCTTCGCCCTGCTCGCCTTCGGCCATCTGTTCGGCTTCGTCGGCGTGCTGCTGGCGCTGCCGGCATCGGCCATCCTTTCCGTCGCATTCAAGCATTTGCGCATGCACTACCTCAACAGCAGCTTTTACCGTCAGACATGAGGCAACTACTGCTCGACCTGGGCGCGGACAAGCCGCAGACCCTCCAATCCTTCGTCACCGGGCAGAACCAGGAACTGCTTCACCTGCTGCACCAGTTCGCGGACCGCGCGACACCTGTACACGACCGCTTCGTCTACCTCTGGGGCGAAGCCGGCGCAGGCAAGTCGCACCTGCTGCATGCGCTCGCCGCGGCAGGCAAGGCCCGATACATCCCTGCGGACGCCGGCGACGATGCCTTCCTGCAGACGCCGGACATCACCCTGTACCTGCTGGACGACTGCGACCGCCTGCCGCCGGACACCCAGATCTCGGCCTTCAACCTGTACAACCAGGTGAAGGAAAACGGCAGCCTGCTGGTGGCGGCCGGCTCGTTGCCCCCGGCCCGCCTCGCCTTGCGCGAAGACCTGCGCACCCGTCTCGGCTGGGGCCTGATCTACCAGGTGCACGGCCTGACCGATGAAGAGAAAATCGCCGCGCTGACCCACGCTGCGCAGGCGCGCGGCTTGAACCTGTCGCCGGGCGTGTTACCCTATCTGATCACCCATTTCCGACGGGATATGCGATCGCTGTCTGCCATGCTCGACGCCCTGGACCAATATTCGCTGGAGACCCAGCGGCCGATCACGCTCCCGCTGCTGCGCAGCCTGCTGCAGCAAGAAGGTGAAACAAGACAATGAACCTCGCACTATTCGACCTCGACCATACCCTGCTGCCGCTCGACTCCGACTACGAGTGGGGCCAATTCCTCGTCCGCATCGGCGCGGTGGACCCCGAAGCCTTCGCCAAGCGCAACGCCGAGTTCTTCGCGCAATACCAGGCCGGCACACTCAATCCGGTGGAGTACCTTGAATTCGCCCTCGGCACGCTGGCGCAATTCCCGCGCAGGCAGCTCGACGAATGGCACAATCAGTTCATGGCGGAAGTCATCACCCCTGCCATTCGCCCGGCCGCGATTGACCTGGTAAACCGCCACCTGGATGCCGACGACCTCGTCGCCATCATCACGGCCACCAACAAGTTCGTCACTGCGCCGATCGCGCAAGCCTTTGGCGTCAAAAACCTCATTGCCGCCGAGCCCGATGAGACGGAGACAGGCGAAATCACCGGCCGCCTGCGCGGCAACCCGACGCACGGCACCGGCAAGGTCACGCACACGAAAGAATGGCTGGAGAAAAGCGGCAAGACGATCGCAAGTTTCCCGCACAGCTACTTCTACAGCGATTCGCAAAACGACATCCCGCTGCTGTCTGCCGTCACCAACCCGGTCGCCACCAATCCCAACGCCCTGCTGAAGGCACATGCGCAAGCGCAGGGCTGGCCCATCATTACGCTATTCGATGATTAAAAAGTTCATTCGCCGCATACTCGGCAAGAAAGACAGCCAGGCGCACAACCAGCCGGTCGTGCTCGGCCCGAAAGAACACGGCATCGATCCGCAACTGATTTCGTCCCATGCGACGCGCGTCACACAGACGCTGCAGGAAGCCGGATTCAAGGCCTTCATCGTCGGCGGCGCAGTACGCGACCTGCTCCTTGGCGTGAAGCCGAAGGACTTCGACGTCGCCACCAACGCCACCCCTGAACAGGTGAAACGCCTGTTCCGCCGCGCCTTCATCATCGGCCGCCGCTTCCAGATCGTGCACGTAATGTTCGGGCAGGAGCTCATCGAAGTCACCACCTTCCGCGGGGCTTCGTCGGAAGCTGCTCCCAAGGACGAGCACGGCCGCGTGCTGCGCGACAATACCTTCGGCGAACAACATGAAGACGCCGCGCGCCGCGACTTCACCATCAATGCGATGTACTACGATCCGGCGACGCAGACGGTGCTCGACTACCACAACGGTATCGCAGACATCCGCAAGCGCACGCTGCGCATCATCGGCCTGCCGGAAGCGCGCTTCCGCGAAGACCCGGTGCGACTGCTGCGCGTCGTGCGCTTTGCCGCGAAGCTGCAGTTCACCATCGATCCCGCCACCCGCGCGCCGATACAGGTGATGGCGCCGCTGATCAACAACGTGCCGGCCGCCCGCGTGTTCGACGAAATGCTCAAGCTGCTACTGTCGGGCCATGCACTTGCCTGCCTGCAGCAGCTACGCAAGGAAGGCCTGCACCATGGCCTGCTGCCGCTGCTCGATGTGGTGCTGGAGCAGCCACTGGGTGAAAAATTCGTCACACTGGCGCTCGCCAACACCGACCAGCGCGTCCAGCAAGGCAAGCCGGTATCGCCCGGCTTCCTGTTCGCATCGCTTTTGTGGCACCAGGTGCTGGAAAAGTGGAATGCCTACCAGGCGGCGGGCGAATACCCGATTCCCGCACTGCACCTTGCGGCCGACGACGTACTGAATACGCAAACCGAAAAGCTCGCACTCCAGCGCAAGATTGCGTCCGACATGCGCGACATCTGGGCCATGCAGCCGCGCTTCGACCGTCGCGTCGGCAAGTCGCCGTACAAGTTGCTGGAGCATTTGCGCCTGCGCGCGGGTTACGACTTCCTGCTGCTGCGCTGCGCATCCGGCGAGATCGACCGTGAAATCGGCGACTGGTGGACCGAATTCATCAACGGCGACGGTGCGACCCGCCAGGAACTACTCACCCGCAAACCCAAGGCCGAAAGCGAAACCCCTGCGCCGAAGAAGCGCCGCCGCCGCGGCGGACGCAACAAGAGCAAAGGAGCCGGCACCGAAGGAAGCAGTACCCCCGTCGAAGGCGGCGCGTGAGCACAGCGATGGTCACCTGCTATATCGGCATTGGCGCCAACCTCGGCGATGCCCGCGACCATGTGGAGCGTGCGATTCGTCGCCTCGGACAACTACCCCAATCGCGCCTTGTTGCCAACTCCAGCCTGTTCTGCACGGCACCGCTGGATGCAACCGGCGATGACTACGTGAACGCTGTGGCACGCCTGGATACCCGCCTTGCGGCGGAAGCCCTGCTCGATGCGCTGCAGGCCATCGAACTCGAATTCGGCCGCGAACGCCCCTATCGCAACGCTCCGCGCACGCTCGACCTCGATCTGCTACTGTACGGTCAACAGCAGATTGCAACCAGCACGCTTGAAGTGCCGCATCCGCGCATGACGCAACGCGCCTTCGTGCTGATCCCGCTGCTGGAAATCGATCCTTTCATCGAGATTCCCGGACACGGCCCAGCGCACGCCTTCGTGCCCGGCGTCGCCGGACAAGCCATCCAGAAAATCTGAACACACCGCCATGCAAATCCCTGTCGCACTGCAGACGGTAGGCCTGCTTACCATGTCCAACGTCTTCATGACTGTCGCCTGGTACGGCCACCTGAAAAACCTCGCATCCAAACCCTGGTGGATCGCCGCCATCATCAGTTGGTCAATCGCGCTGTTCGAATACCTGCTCCAGGTTCCCGCGAACCGGATCGGCTACGGCGAATTCAGCCTTGCCCAACTGAAGATCATGCAGGAAGTGATCACGCTGACGGTCTTTGTCCCGTTCGCGATGATCTACATGGATCAACCTTTCAAGCTTGACTTCGTCTGGGCCGCGCTCTGCATGCTGGGCGCTGTCTATTTCATCTTCCGCACATGAGCATCGACAAATACAAGTACATCGTCGTCGAAGGCCCTATCGGCGCCGGCAAGACCACGCTTGCGCGCCGGCTGGCCGATGCGATGCATGCACAGACGCTGCTGGAACTGCCGCAGGAAAACCCTTT
>DASVLM010000154.1:0-6191 GCA_036384875.1 Noviherbaspirillum sp. | reverse complement strand
ACAACACGGTAACCAGTTCGCGTTTGATCCCGGCGATGAAGGCATGCTCATCGGCTTGCAATTCACGGGGCACGAGGTAGGCAAACAAATGGGCGTTGTCGGCATCGGTGGCGTGCGCAATCACCACCGCTTCCCGGACTGAAGCGCAATCGGCAAGCGCAGCCTCGATCTCGCCAAGTTCGATGCGCATGCCGCGTATCTTGACCTGAAAGTCCTTGCGCCCCAGGTAACGGAACTCGCCGGTAGGCAGCGCCATGGCAAGGTCGCCGGTGCGGTACAGGATATCGGTTTCATGCCGCGAATACGGATTACGCACAAATGCGGCAACATTTAGATCCGGCCGCCGGTAGTAGCCAAGGCTGCGGTAAGGCGTGCGCACAAACAACTCCCCTACTTCGCCGACCGCGCAGGGTTCCATATTGTCCTTCAGAACGATGGCCTGTGCCCCCGGCAGCGGCTTGCCGATGGGCACAAAACCCTCCGCGATCCGGACAGGCTTGAGTCGGTTGACGAATTTGGCCAGCGTGGTCTCGGTTTGGCCATACACGCCGATGAGTTCGATACGTCCGCCGAACAGGTCGAACCATTGATTGGCATCATGCGGCAAAATTGCGCCGCCGCCTACCACCACCTGCTTCAGGTGCGGGAGGCGTTCCCTGCCGCAGCCGCGCAACAGAACCCGAAACAGCGACGGCACGCAATGGAGCAAGCTCACCCTGCTGTGCTCCAGCCAACGGAGCAGTTCATCCGGGTCAAAGATGGCGTTGGACGGCGGTATGCAAACCGTGCCGCCTACGCACAGAGCAGGAAACACGTCTCGCATATAGACGTGAAAAGACGGATTGGTAAGCTGGCTTGCCCGTGTTGCGGCATCCAGGCGAAACGCATCGATTTCCCATTGCACGAAATGGGCGAGACTCTTTACACGCCCCACCACCGCCTTCGGTTCGCCGGTCGAGCCAGAGGTGAAATAGATGTAGCACGGATCATCCGCGCCGACGTTGCACTTTACCGCTGCGTCGGATTGTCGATCCAACTGCCGCAACTCGTACTTCCTGGACTTGGCCGACGTTGGCAAGTCAGGCACCTCGCCGTCAGGCGCGGCCAGCAGCACGTGGCGCAGGCTGCCGACGTCCTCCAGCAATGACGACCATTGTCCGATGCACTCTGTATTGGTAATCAAGTGGCATGGCGCAACCAGTTCGATGATTGCCGACAGGCGTGCGACCGGGTACGAATGGTTGAACGACGCGTAGATTCCGCCGGCGCGCAGGGTCCCGATTGTCGCAACCACCTCCATCAAGGGATCGTCGAGCAGCAGGCCGACGATGTCCCCTTGCTGCATACCCATACTGTGCAGCCCATTGGCCACGCGCTGCGACCATCGGCCGAGCTCGCTATAGGTGAGCGAGTGTTCCCGCCATGTCAGGGCAATGGCATCCGGTGAATTCAGCGTGATGTCATCGATCAGATCGATGACATTGGTCGCACGCAAGGCCAGTTCGAGGTCGGCGTCGGAAACCTGCGTAAATGCCGGCTGCATCTGATCCCAATGTGCCAGCAATTCCTGTTTCTCCTGCCCAGTCAACAAGGGCAGGTCCTGCAGCCGCTGATCGGGCGCATCGGCGATGGCCGCCAGGAGGCAACTGAACTGCCGCCCCATGCGCTCAATAGTCGATGCGTCAAACAGATCGGTATCGTATTCGAAGTACGCATCGATGCGCCCTTCGATTTCCCACATGGCAAGGCGAATATCGAATTTCGTTGTAGCAAGCTCCGCCGTAACGGGTTCGAGTTTCAGGTCGGACAGTTCGAGCGCACCAACCGGCGCGTTCTGCAGAATCAGCATGACCTGGAACACCGGCGCATGGCTCAAATTTCGCACCGGCATCAAGGCATCGACCACCTGCTCGAACGGGATGTCCTGATGCATATAGGCGTTGAGCAAGCGATTGCGGACTTGCTGCAGCAAGTCGAGAAAACTCTGCTCAGGCTCTATTTGCGTACGCAGCACCAGCGTATTGACGAAGAAGCCGATCAGATTCTCGATCTCGTTGCGATTGCGATTGGCGATCGGCGTGCCGATGCAGATATCGGACTGGCCCGACAGGCGTGCCATCAAGACGTTGAAAGCGGCGGCCAGGACCATGAACAAGGTGCTTTGCGTGGCGAAAGCCAGATTGCGCAAGGGCTCGACGGTCGATTGCGGTATCGAACAGGCACCGTTGGCGCCGCGGTGTGCCTGCACCTTGGGACGCGGACGGTCGGTAGGAAGCGCCAACAAGGCCGGGGCGCCGGCCAGCTCCTTCTTCCAGTAGGACAACTGGCGTTGCAAGACCTCCCCTTGCAGCCAATTACGCTGCCAAGATGCAAAATCTGCGTATTGGAGCGGCAATTCAGGCAAAGGCGACGGACTCCCCGCAGCAAACGCCTGATAGAGGGTCACGATTTCTTTGACCAAAACTCCGCTCGACCAGCCATCCGACACGATGTGATGCATTGTGAACAGCACCAGGTGTTCGGTCTCGCGCAGGCGCACCAGCGTACAACGCACAACGGGGCCGTTTGCCAGATCGAACGGCTTGCGCGCATCCTGCATCACCAGATCCAACGCCCTCTTTTCACGGTCGGAATCGGGTACCTGACTGAGATCGATGATCGGGCATTCCAGCTTATGTGCCGGTTTGATGACCTGGACCGGCTCGCCCTGATCGATCCCGAACGAGGTACGCAATACCTCGTGCCGCCGCAAAATTTCATCGAAAGTGCGGCAAAGCGCCTGCACATCCAGTCGGCCGATGAGGCGCATCGGGTTGGGCATGTTGTAAAACGCGCTGCCGGGTTCGAGTTGGTCGAGAAACCACAAGCGTTGCTGCGCAAATGAAAGCGGCAAGCGCTGCCCGCGCTCCACCCTTGTCATCGGCATGGCGGCGAGCCCGGCAGACTCCATTTTTGCAGCTTCGATCCGAAGGGCAAGCGCAGCCAGCGTCGGTGCCTCGAAAAGAGTGCGCAGACTCAGCTCCACCTGGAGCGCGGCGCGAATTTTCGAAATGACTTGCGTGGCGAGAAGCGAGTGCCCGCCCAGCTGGAAGAAATCGTCATTGGCGCTGACACCTTGGTGCTTGAGCACATCGGACCAGATCGATGCAAGAATGATTTCGATCGCACCGGCCGGCGCCACAAATTCCTCTGCGGCGACGCCGACAGCAGGTGCCGGCAATGCCTTGCGATCCACTTTTCCATTGGCGGTGAGCGGAAATACCTCCATTTCGACGAAGTGGGCCGGCATCATATGCGCAGGCAAGCTTGCTTTCAATTGCCGTTTGACGTCGTCCATCTGCAGGTGATATCCATCGCGAGCGCGCAAGTAAGCAACCAGACGCTTGCCGCCGCCTTGATCGTCCAAGGCTGCCACCACGACCTCACGTACGCCCTCGCATGCGGCAATCGCATGCTCGATTTCGCCCATTTCGATGCGGAAACCGCGAATCTTGACCTGGAAGTCGTTCCGTCCGAGATAGGCAATCGTGCCGTCGGCACGCCAATTGCCCAAGTCGCCCGTGCGATACATGCGCCCGCCGGCGACCGGATGAAAAGGGTCCGGCAGAAAGCGCTCGGCCGTCAGCGCAGGCTCATTAAGGTAGCCGCGCGCGAGGCCGGGGCCGCCGATATAAATTTCTCCAACCACGCCAAGCGGTACCTGTTGCAGCGCCCGGTCAAGCACATAAACCGTCGTATTTGCGATGGGCCGGCCCAAGGGAATGTTCACCGATACATCAGGTGCCGCATCGACCTCATGGCAAAGGGCAAAAGTCGTCGTTTCCGTCGGCCCATAGCCGTTGATGAAATGTTCGGGCCGTGCGATTTGAAACATCGCGCTGACGGTCCGTGCATCGCATTGTTCGCCGCCGACGATCAAATATTTCAATTGTGCGAACGCAGCCGCCAAAGGCTCGGCCAGACGATTGAACAGCCCGGTCGTCAGGAACATGCTGCTGATTTGATACGTCCCAATCGCCTGGGCAAACCGCTCCGGGTCCAGAAGCACGTCCGGCGGCACAATCGCCAGGCGAGCGCCGGCAGTCAAGGCGCCCCAGATTTCCCAGGTCGAAGCGTCAAACGCCGGATTGGCGCACTGCGCCAGGGTATCGGCGGCATCGATGACGGCGAATGGATTGTTGACCACCAAACGCATGATGCTCCGGTGTTCGATCAGCACCCCCTTGGGCCGCCCGGTCGATCCGGAGGTGTAGATCACGTAGCCCAGGTTGCGCGACGAAAGGCCTGCGATTTGTGGATTGCTGTCCCGGCCAGCCGATGGCATCTGCAGGTCAAGCATGTAAACGGGCACCGCAAACCCATCTACACTATTTTGCGAGGCTTGGGTCGCAATGATCGCTGCAGGACGGCTGTCGTGGACCATGTATTGCATGCGATCCCGGGGGTACTCCGGATCCATCACAACGTAAGCGGCACCTGCCTTGAGTGCAGCGAGCAAGGCGACAATCATTTCCAGTCCGCGCGGCATGCACACCATCACGCGGTCATCGAGTGCTACGCCGAGGTCGATCAGGCGGTGCGCTACCCGATTCGCCAAGGTATTCAGTTCCGTATAGCTCAGGACACGGTTGCCATCAATCACGGCCGGGGCATCGGGGCGTTCCCGAACACGTTGTTCGAATAAACGATGGACCGGCGTATTCTGACAATAGTCGTGTGCCGTGCTGTTCCAGGCGCACAACCGGGAATATTCGGCTTCCGACATCAATTCCGCCGTGTGCACGGCAGCATCCGGATGTCTTGCCAGCGCTTGCAACAGACGGCCGAAATGATCCGCCAGTCGATTGAGCGTAGCGGCGTCGAACAGATCGGTGTTGTATTCCCACGTGAGTTCAAGGCGATCGTCCTGTTCGCTTACCAGCAAGGACAGGTCGTACTTCGCGATCTTGAACGGAAGGTCAAACTCGGCGAGCGAGAAACCCGGCATATCCAGGGCCGCTTTTTCGTTGTTTTGCAGCGCAAGCAATATCTGGAACAGGGGCCCATGGCTGGCGTTGCGTTCAGGCCGTATCCGTTCGACGATCTGCTCGAATGGAACCTGCTGGTGTGCATAGGCTTCCAGCGCGACCTGCCTGCTTTGCGCCAATAAATCGCGCAAGCTTGGCGTACCTGAAAGATCCAGGCGCAACACCAGCGTATTGACGAAAAATCCGATCAAACCGGCAATCTCGGGCTGCTCCCGGTTGGCGATAGGGCTGCCGACGACAATATCGCGTTCATTGCTGTAACGCGCGAGAAGCGCGGAGAAAACGGCGTGCAATCCCATGAACAAGGTGGCATCTTCCGAACGGCACAATTCCACCATTAGTCTTGTTTCATCCGCGCCGATGTGTGTCGTTACGGTTGCTCCGGAAAAGGTTTGCGAGCGGGGACGCGGGCGATCGAGCGGCAGGCTGTGCACGGTCGGCAAACCGGCGAGCTTGTCATTCCAGTAGTCCAACTGGCGTTCCAGCGCCGCCCCTTTCAGCGTTTCGCGCTGCCAAACGGCATAGTCGAGATATTGCACGTCCAATTCGTCAAGCGGGCTTTTTTTACCGGCACGGAAGGCTTCATACAACGCCTTGAATTCCCGTATCAATACGCTCATCGACCAACCGTCCGATGCAATGTGATGCATGACCACCAGCAAAACATGTTCCTGGTCCGCAAGCTTCACAATCTGTGCGCGCACCATCAAATCCCTGGCGAGATCGAATGGGAGTGTCGAGCAGGCCGTGAACAACTCGAACAGGCGGTCTTGTTGTGCGGCGCTCGCCAGCATCGACAAGTCGATTTGCTCAAGGCCCACCGGTCTCGCCGGTTGGACGCGTTGGCGCGCCTCGCCGTCGCTGCCCGTCTCGAAACAAGTGCGCAGGCTCTCGTGGCGCAGGACGATGGCATCGAGCGATTGTTCCAGTGCTGACAAATCGAGCCTGCCCTTCAAGTGCAATGCGCCGGGCATGTTGTAATGGCCGCTGCCTCCTTCGATCTGATCGAGCAACCAGAGCCGCTGCTGTGCAAACGATACTGGATAGCTATCGCGGTCACGTGCTATGCGCTTGATGGCCTGAGTCTTAGGTGCCTCACGATTTTGCTTGAGCAAAGCGACGATTTCCGGTTTGAGGTCCTTGATTTCCTGCATCAACGCGCCG
>DASVLM010000153.1:0-11294 GCA_036384875.1 Noviherbaspirillum sp. | reverse complement strand
CTGCAGATCTTTCGATCGGTTGACCAGCATGTCCTTGCAGCGATCTTCGATCAACACCCAGTCTGCACGCTTGAGGGGACGTTCCCATTGCCCCATCGGCAAGGTCGGATCATCCTCTTCGCGCGCCAGGCGGATTTCGGTGAAGATCGGGTCATAACGCATGGCAGGACCGCACGGCTCGTCCTCGGTAATCGGCGTGAGCAAAACTTCCAGTTCTGCCTGATGGTCTGGATTCATAAGGCGTCGGGGTTTCTGCCCGCGGGGCGGGCTCAAAGGTAATAACTCCATGCGGATGGGCATGGACGCAGGTGCCGGCGCAGGCTCGGGGGCCGGCGCCGGGCGTGGCGCCGCTATCAGCGAGCGCGCCTTGTCATACAGCTCCGATAAACTGCCTGGGAACATCTTCATTCAAGTGGCCATCTCGTTAGCTGGGCCGGACCTATTCCGTCGTGCAGGCGATGTCGCACGACGCAATGATTTTACCGAGTTGCTGCGCGAAGAATTTTGCCGCCACGGGCGAAGTCGCCTTGTGCAGATCGACGACCGACGCAGCGGGCGGAATGAAAATCTTGTCGGAGATGGCAACCAGTTTGCCGGTGTCGAATCCATCGTCGACTTCGTGCATCGCGATCACCGCATGATCCAGCTTGGCTTCCAACAAAGCGTGGAACGGATTGGGGCCGGCATAACGGGACGGCCAGCCATCATCGATGCAGGGATGAAGGTTGTAAAAGCCCAGCGCCGGAAACCCGAAGAGGCGCGAACTGATGCGCTGCCCGAAGGTGGCGGATACGCAGATATCCGGACGCCATTCATTCTCGTATATCCGATAGAACTCGTCCGTCTTCACGCGCCCTTTGTAGACCGGGAGACGATGCGCGGCCGCCAGGTCTTCGACCATGGTCTCCTCGATCTTGGTGTGCGGGTAACTCCACACACGCCGTTCCCGGCTCACGAAGGTCGACGAGACGTCGTCCGTCGCAACGCCGACCACACGCACCCGGTCGGCAAGCGTCCCCTTGAGCATTTCGCTCAACACATGAAAGCCACGATAGAAACTGCCGAAAATGGCGATTCGAACTTCGGGCGGTTTGGACTGGACGGATGCCATGACAATCCTATTCTGAGCGGCTCACTAGAATCCGGTCGCGTCTGCGCAGCGGGGGCCTTACCAGGCCGGCACGCGAACCGGGAAAGCGCCTGGCCAGGCCAGCGGCGCACGCTTGCCTGCAGCACTGATTGCCAGACGCACATAGACCCGCGCACGCGACGCACGCGGCTGCGCTCCCGGATTCGCGCTGTTGGCAATCAGCGGAAATTCGAAACGCAACAACTGCGACCGCACATCGGTTCCGGTTGGTGAGTCCGTATCGCGATGCATCGTGATGAACGTCAGCAGCGCCCACGGATCGTCAAAACGATAGGTCACCGTGCGGTCCTCGACGCTCAGGTCAGGCTGAACCGTCTCTGCCGCCGGAATGACCGGGCCGTCATGCGCGACACGCAGGGTGAGCACCACCGGCAGCCCCGGTTCCCATCGGAGCGCGCGGGCCGGCTCGCGATATCGCAGCGTCTGGTTGCCGACTGCCAACGACCAGTCGATGATCTTGTTGCCATCGATTTCCGACGCGGTATTGGCACGGAACTCAACGCTCAGGTCCATGCCGGGAACCTGGTTTTCTTCGGTCGGATACAGCGGCGCGAAGAAATCGCGTACCCGTTGCATCTGTTCATCGGCGCGCCGCACCGCAGGCGATGCGGCCACACGCGAAGAGTCTCGCGCGGCGGCGAGCGCAACAGCGTGCGACCGCTCGAACAGCTTGAGCGCCCTGCCGACTTCATCGACATCGGCCGGCGCACGTTCAATCGCTGTGCCTTTGAGGATGCCTGGATCGAGCGACGCGGACCGGAACGGGAAGCGGTTGGCCAGATCGCGGTTGAAGGTATCCGAGAACCGGTTCCATGCTTCCTGGTATTCGTTCAGCTTGATATCGCGGCAGCGGGTGTAGAGGCCCGCCTGCAGCAGCTGCATGCGCTCGATGAACATGTCCGCACCGCGACGCTGGTCCGCCCGGGCAGACAGCTTGTCCATGCAATTGCCCAGGTCCAGATCCGCCGCGCGGGACAGGATGAATTGTTCCAGCGCCATGAGGCTGCTGGTCGGGCTTTTCAGGCGGTAGCGGCTCAGGTCTGACGTTATCGCCTGCCAGCGTGCCACGATCGGCTGCGAGGACTGCGTCGTTCCAAGCTGCTGCAACAAGCCTTCCGCCTCCTTGCCGGCGCTGTCGATGAATGCCTGCTGCTGGGCGACGTAGGACGCCAGCGATGCGGCATCGAAGGCACCGTACGCCTGGATCAGCGGCGCCTTTTCACCCATCCAGGAACGGAAAGCCGCGTCGCGCGGCATGAATACTTCCGCCTTGGCAAAGGAGTCATCCAGCAATTGCAGCCGCGACAAGGCATCCCTGCTCATGACCGAGGACAGGTTTTCCGCGACCGAATCCGCACCCAGTTCGCGCAGCCATGCACGCATCTGCAGCGCGCGGGTACGGTCCGCTTCGGCCGCCGGCGCCTGGACTTCATTGACCGATACGATAAATGCCTGCGACAGCAGGTCGCGCGCGGATTCGGCGAGGGCGATGTCGACCAGCCTTGCGACCGGAATCCGAAGCATGGAAGGAAACTTGGCGAGGGACTCGGTCTGGAAGCGCTTTCGTGCATCGGCCAATGCCAGTGCCTGGTCGAGCCGCATGCGGTTCCATGTCACCGTCGCTCCAACCGGGACATCGGGGAAACGGCTGAGCTTGTTCACCTTCATGTAGGGTTGCGCCAGCAGTTCCGACAAGGCGTCCAGCAATGCCTTGCGGTCCGGCGAAAACACCCATGACGACGAGGTGTCGGACCATGCCAGGCCGGGCGTCATGGCCTGCGAGTATTTGTCCGCGGTGAGCGTTGCGTCCCAGGCGGTGAGGAATTTGGCGAATCCGTCTTCCGCTTGCACCTGCGCATCGCTGACGACCGATTTGGCAAACAGGGAAATGGATTGTGCCTTTTGCAGCAATGCGTCGTGGGCCTGCCCGAGCTGGAGCGTGCGGCGCCGCATCCATCCGCCCTTGCCCGATGCGAGGAACGCTTCCTGATTGTGCAGGGCGTCGTTCAGGGTTCGCCATGCGTCGATCGTGGCGACGGCATCCGACGCATTCGGCTGCGTGTCGAGCAAGGAGTTGGCGACTTGCCCGATGGTCTGCTCGGACTTGAGCAAGCCGTTGCCGGCAAACAGCCTGTCATAGGTTGCTTTCAGCGCCAGCCGGAGCGAACAGGAGGCGGCTTCCTGCAATGGTTCGATGGCAAGCGCGGGCGTATCCTGAATCGCCTTGCGGAACAGTTCGGCCGTGCGCGTGGCATTGTTGTTGATCTCGGCCCCGAGCAATACGCGCATTGCCAGCGCGAGGTCTTCACCGGATGCCGGCTCGTCCTTGCTCTTGAGCCGTGTCATCGCGCGCAGCACGCGATCGAGTTCTTCGATCCGGCCGACATATTGCAAGGTGGCGGCGAACTCGGGCAGATCTTCGATGTTCAGCGCGGCGCTGGGCCTGGCGAACGCTTCCTTGTCCCATTGCGCCGGCAAGGTGCAGCTGGCGCCGGCGATCAGGTTGCCGGACGCCGGATCGACCGGTACGCCGGTCAGCAGGCTCGCCCGCGTAAAGATAGCGCGGCGCATCGGCTCGTAGGCGTTGTTTGCGAATCCGCTTTCGAGCTTGTGCTGGACGCGGCTATGCAGATCGTCCATCCAGGACCAGGAACCTGGCATGAATACCGAGTTCAGGCGCGCGGAGTCCATCCGTTCGATATTCGTCAGCGCCGTCACCGCGCGCTGGCGGCTCTGGCCAGGATCGGCGATATTGCTGCGTGAATCTCGGTCGAGCTTGTGCAGCGAAACGGCAACACCGCCCACCAGGCGGTGAAGCTGCACGGTCGCCACACTCATGCCGATCAGCCAGACGGCCGGCACGCCGATCATCGTCCATCGCACCAGGCGGCTCATCGCCGGGCGACGCATCTGCTGCGACGACGATGAACTGACCAGGCCGACTTCCTCAAAGATCTTGCGCTCGAAAATATCGCGCAGGAAGGCCGGCAGTGCATTGGACTGGCCAATCATCTGCGCTGCCGAAGGCACGAGTGCGAATGCATTGTCCGCGCCTTCTACGGGGGCTGCCGCATCGGGCAGGTCCGGCGTGCCGGACGGCTGGTCGAGCTGCGGCAAGGCCGGCGTGGCGCCGGCCAGCGCAGCGATGTCGCTGCAGTCGCCGGTGAGATAGATGCCCCGCAGGAGGAAGGGCTCATGGTATGCGCTCTGGCGCATCAGCTCGTCAGTGAACACCTTCAGGCCGGCGCGCAGGCGCTCGACTTCATTGGGAAGCATGAAGTAGCCGGCGCTGTCCGAGTCTGCGGGTTCGAGCGCGCACAGTTCCGAACAGGCGTCGGACAGCGAACGCACGATTTCATTCATGGCTGCATCCACCCATTGCGACTGGAACGGCGCGACCAGTTCATACGGCGACGACCAGCCCAGCATCGAGCGCCGGACCGGCTCCGGCAAGGAGGCTGAAAACGCGGCAAAGCCGGGAATGCTTTCGCAACCGGCGATGACCAGATAAATCGGGAAACGCAAGGCGAGCCGGTTCTGCGCCAGCCAGAGGCGGCGGTGGATCGACTTGGCACGGGCGACGAGTTCGAGCTGGGATTGCGAGTCGCCTTGCAGGAAGACGCTGGCGGGGATGGACAGGACGATCGAATCGAACGGGCGGTCAGGGCGGTAGTTTCGGCACAACCCCAGAAAGTCGTCCCATGTATTGTTGGCGCCGGGCGCGTCGGGGTCGGGCGAGCCGAGATGATCCGACTGCAGCTGCACCGCCACACCATTGTCAAAGAAATTCCAGCTGATGCCTTGCGCCGCTGCCGTCAGTGTCGAATCCGCGCTGAGCGCGCTTTGCAGCCCCGACTGCACCAGCGGCAGTTCGCGCCCTTCCCTGCCTTCATTAAGGATCAAGGTCCATGACAGGTTGTAGCGCTCGGAACGCACGGCGAGATTGCTCTCGATCAGTTCCACAGCAGTGCGGAAGGATTGCTTGAGCGAGTCGGCACTGATCATCCGGGGCTTTTGTTCCGGCGCCTGGTCCTGCTTCTCCGCGCCCTTCATTGCCGCCCAGATGACGATGCCAAGCAGCAGCAGGACGAGCAAGGTGAGACAAAGCAGGGTGATGATCGCTGTGTTATCTGACAAGAAATTCAACACTGTAGGATCCTAAATGTCAGACGTGAAAGTTGACGGGCGCGATCAGCGCACCCGCATTTGCCGACAACGCTTCGCGGACCGGCCACGATTGCCACAGCCACAGCAGTTCCGATAACCCCAGGAGGAAGAACAGCACCAGCAGAAAGATGACGCCGCTGCGGTTGATCCTCGGCAGCCGCCTGGCGCCGATGTGCGACAGCGTGCTGGCATACGCCTGCTCGGACAGCGTGCGGTCGCGCCCCTGCATGTCTGCCGGGCGCATATAAATGAACTGAAATAATTCGCGCCGGTACTCGGCGATCTTGCCCTGCCCGGTGGTGCCGCGATACCGCCCCTGGAATCCCAGCGACAGGAGATAGAGATAAAGCCGGGCGATATGGCGCCGCGATGCCTCGCGTTCGCGCAACAGCTGGTCCAGGTCGTCGAATATGCGCTCGCCGGCGTAGCTGGATTTGAACAGCGTGGCTTCGATCAGGACATGGCGCCAGTACGCGCGGCCGGCCCAGTCGGTGTTGAGGAGAATTTCATCCGCCAGTGCGGCTTTGAGGAACCGCGCCTGCACTTCGGCTTCGATGCCGGCCTTGCCGCCGATGCGGCGCGCTTCCAGGGTCTGCAGCTCGATCAACTGGCACAACTGGTTGCTCAGCGCTTCGGCGGCGGATTTGGCGCCGGCGTCATCGACCTGGCCTGCCGCGCGCGCGGAGCGCGACACGACTTCAAAAAAATCGCGGAACTGAACCGAGGCAAGGTCCACCCCGTCGCCCATGGCGCTGCCTGCAGAACCGAGCTGCAGCGATGATGAAGCACTTTGGGGTGTGATATTGGTTTCCATGGCGGCGGTCATCAACCCTTAATAAACAGAACCACTTCGTGTGGACGCTGCGCGAGCGTGCTCTCATTGGCATTGCTGATCAGCAGCGGTTGATCGGCCACGATGAAGCTGTCGGACACCTCGACGCTAAAGAGCGTGTAACCGGAACTGGAACGCAGGCCGAGTTCCGGCGCGTCGTCAATGCGCCGCCGTGCCGCGCCCAGCACCCTGCGATCGGTCAGCGAAGTCCAAATCGTCTGGGAACCGATGACGGCACCCGACATCCACTGGGTCAACTCGCGTTCCGGCTGGCCGCGCAGGCCGATGACCATGCGCGTGCCGACCCACTCCGGCTGCATTGTCAACGAGAAGGCCTGGCCGTCAAAGCCGAATATGCAGGTCTTCCACTCCTGGCTGACTTCATCGACAAGATCGGAAAGCGACGAAAGCACGGCATCGAATGCCGGGAACGGGTCTGCATGGTCATACGCGGGCGGAAGAATCGGCACGGCGCCCGGCCGCAAGGTCGCCAGCGGGCCGAGCTGGGCGCAGAGTGCAAGATATAGCGGCACGGGTTGCACGATCGGGCAGCGCAACACCGCTTCCAGCACCGGCAGGTTGAGGATGAGGCTGGACAGGCGCGCCTTCTGCTCGAGAATGTTCAGGCGGTCTTCCAGGCGCGACGAAGGCGATGCGGTTTGCCGCGCGAGGAAAACGGCCTTGCTGCGCATGTGCGACGCCAGCAACTGGGCACGCTGCCGCACCGGCGATGCCGCAGGCACCTCCAGCATGGCCGGCAGGGCGGCGCCGCGTCGCACGATCTCGTTGTCCTTGCGCACCGTCATCAGGCGAAGGGAATGATAGGACGCCGAGGGTACCGGTCCGGCCGCCAGAGACAGATTGACCGCCATGCGCGGAATGTCGGCAGCCATCGCCTGGGACACTTCATCCTCGACCATCGGGCTTTCGACACCGCGGAACATGGTGGGTTGGCCCGGCGCATGCAGCGAACGTGTCTTGCCCACCACCAGGTAGACCGACAGGTCCGCCAGCTCCATCTCTGCGGCCCACGGCGTCAGGTCCAGTTCGAGCGATTGTCCCCTGGACTGTTCCGCATCGAAGGTCGCTGCCATGCCATTCGGCAGGATGGCGTCGACCGACAGTATCCGCAGCAATCCGGTCGTCAGCAGCGCCTCATCGATGGCCAGGTTGCGGATGCCCCAGCCGCAGGGCTGCGTTGCCATGGACTGCCAGGCAAGGAGTGCATCGATCCGCGCACCTTCCTGCTGGAAGTGCTGAGGCGTCAGCAGCATTCCTTCATGCCACTGAATGCGGTCGGAGAGTGGAAAAGATGTCATCTAAAAGCGTCCATGTTCTACTGCGCAGCCCCAGGTTTGATTTCACTCACAGTGAAACTCTGTGCGCCCAGATGTATTGAATAACCGGCGTTGTTGAGCAGCAGCCGCGCGCGATGCTCGCCGGGCGACGCGTAATTGGCGAACACAAACACCGCCCACGCCCGCTCCTTGCCGAGACGCTTGCCATCCAGGCGCACTGCCTGGGTCGGCACCAGCTCATACGGAAATACGGTCAGGGCATCGGGAAAGGATTGTTGCAGTTCCCGGCGCGACGCAAACCACTTGGATGCCGGCATGGTCGCCAGGGTGTCCAGCACGGCCTTGTCCTTGACGAACACCAGGTCGATCGCCACCGCGCTGTTTGAATTGGCATCGTCCGCGGCGGAGATCGCGAGCGAATTCCAGTCCGGCGCCACCGGCTTGGGTTCGAGTCCGATCAGGGAACGGGTTCCGGCGACAACGCCGTCGATCGCACTGCAGCCGGAAAGCATGGATGCCACGCAGACGAACAGCAACGCCCAGCCGTAACGCCAGGCGGACTGATGCGGGTGATGAAGGTCAGGCTGCCTGCGATTCATGGGCACATCCCGGTACCGCAGGCACAGCATGATTCACGGGTCGGATTGATTGGTAGTTGCATAAATATTCTTATATGGCGAACGCGATGGCTTTGCGCAGACCGAATCCGACACCAGCGCAAAACACCGACAAGAGGGCTATAGCCAAAAGGATGAGTCCGAACAGCGCCTGCATCCGGCCTATTGCAAATGTGATGGACGACGAAGGCCCGGCCTCGGAAAATTGCCCCTCATTAAGATACAGTCCATCGGAAACTAGCGCAAGCAAAGCGGACGAGACCAGGAAGGACAGCAGATTGCGCGCGCCCTCGCAGATTCCCTCGACCAGAATGAATACCGGCAGCAGCGCTTCGAGCGGTAATCCGAGCGAGTTCATAACGAAAGTGCCAAGGACGACGGACTTGACGCCCACGAATCCGACCGACCAGAGTGCAGCCAGCCATGACAACAGGCAGATCAGTGCGGTATCGCCGATGCTAAGCGGGTGTCCGTAAACATTGGCGATGAAGAAGGCCAGCACGGCAAAGAAAAGCGCTTCGCCGGCCTTGACGAATACCGGGGCAATCGGCGAGTAAAGCTCGACCAGGCCGCGACTGAAGCCGAGCCGGACGCTCATGCTGTGAATGAACCCCGGCACTGCTGCCACCGCCACCGGCGAAAACAGGCAAACCGTGACGGGTTCGCGCAACGCCAGCAATACCTCCCAGGGTGATTTTTTCACGCGCCACGCAATGGCGCCGACCGACAGCGCGCAAATCAACAATGCCGATGCGAAAAAGGCACCTAGAAAACTCTTCAGCAGAACGATGACTTCGACGCCCGCTGCGCTGGTGGCAGCCGCCGCGAGCACGAATGCCGCGGCAGGCAACAGGGCATTGAAGCGATTGATCAATGACTCCAGCGCACGGTAAATGCCTTCGAAGATATTGGTCAGGTGGCCCGACGCGCCCTGCCCCTGCACCGCCACGGCGATTCCGAACAGCACCACGCCGACCAGGATGGACGGGACCGATCCGAGCGCCAATACGGCAAAAAGATTGTCCGGCACGAGCGCCGACACCTTCCAACTGTCCTTTGCACTGGCGCCGGTGTCGTGCAGGGACATCGTGAACTGCGATTCCGACTGCAGGGCCAGGCCGCCCAGCGCGGCGGTCTCGTTGTCAGTCATGCCGGCGCCGGCCGAGGTCGCGCTGGCGACCAGGAGGCCGATCACCGCGCACAACAGCATCGCCACTGCCGACATCACGATCATCAGCAACAAGCGCCGCCCGCTGCCGGGCAAGGACGGCAGGCGCTGCAATCCGAAGAAGATGGCCAGCACCACGAACGGCAGCGATGCCATCTGGATCAGCGACAGGTACAGGGTCGAGATCGCCGACAGCGCGGAAACGCCGGCCGGAAACAGGATGCCCATCCAGCCGCCCAGCAACACCGCGCCCAGCAGCGTCGCGGGATGCTGGAAGATATCGCGGAGCTGAAAGATGGCCCGCTTCTGCATCACAATTGAACCGGTCGTGGACATATGGCGGCGACTGCGGCACAGCTGGTAATGACGGTGACCGCCGTTCGCGCCATCGCGCAAATCGGGTCAACGACCGCAAACAGGATGAAGGCCGCCTCGAACGGCAGCCCGAGATAACCGCAGGTGGTGCCGACCAGCGAAATCGTCACGATCCCGGCCATGCCCGCAGACCCGAATCCCAGCATGATCGAGACGAGCATCAGCAAGCCCACGTCGAATGCGGAAATCGGATGGCCGTACAGCGCGGCGATAAACAAGGTGCTGCAAATGAAATAGGCAACCGGTCCCATGCGCAGCAGCGAAACGCTCAACGGCACCAGCAGTTCGACCCGGGAACGCGCGAAATTGAGTTGATTGACCAGCCCATTGACCATCGCCGGCATGCAGGTTGCGCTGTTGTTGGTCGCCACGCCCAGTGCAAACGGCTCGCGCATGGCGGCCGCGACTGCCGCCAGCGGCACGCCCGCGCGGCGGCTGATCAGGGCCATCGCAAGCGCGAGCAGGATCACGCAGATCACCAGGAATGCCAGCACAAATCCCGCCATTGCCCTGAGCGGCTGCAAGCCGGTGCCCGCAATCTGATTGGCGCTCATGCACACCAGGATGAACGGTACCGGCAGATTGATCCAGTGCGTCAACGTCTGGCAGGCGTTGTAGACGGTTTCCAGCGCCTGGTTCAGGCCGGTCGACAGGCGGGTCGGGACCTGCCCGACGGCGAATCCGAACAGCAGCGCGAACACCAGGGCCTTGAGGGTTTCGCCGTTGGCGAGCGAAGCAAAAATATTCGAAGGAATCAGGGACGCCAGAATGTCCTGCAATGTCATGGATTTGGGCGGCTCGTCAGGCGCGCGCAACGACATCTCGGTATTGCTCTGGTCGGAATCGATACTGACAATGTCGCCGAGCGCCGCGAGCGTCTCCTGCGGCAGGTCGCTGCCGGGCCGGAATACCAGCGAACCGGCCGTCGCCAGCACGGCCGTTGCCAGGGAAATGCCGGCAAAGACGATCACGACGTTCTTGATGATCCTGCCGGCACCGCCATCGCGATACAGGTTTTGCAGGCTGAAGATCACCGCCGACAGCATGAACGGCAGCACGATCATCTTGAGCAGGTCGACGTAGACCGCGCCAACGACTCCCAGGTTCTTGGAAAACCCTGGCGCCACCAGGCCCAGTGCGCCGCCCGCGAGGACACAGCCGAGCACGGTCCATGGATTCAGGGCCCAGCGTTGGAAACGCTGCATTCCGGTAGGGATATCCACAGGTCTCCTTTATTTCATGAGTTTCAGCACGCTGCTGGCCGTCGGCTTTTCGGGGCGCTGCGCAATCACTTCATTGACGAAGGACAGCAAGGTGTCATCGCGCACGCCGATCATCATGGTCAGCGGCGATTCCAGGTCATTGAAGGTCACGGTGCGCAGGGTCAACGCCAGCTTGGGATCGTGCCGCACGATGGCCATCACTTCCAGTTCGTCGCGATAGGCGGCGACGACGTCGCCCTTGATCACTGCCGCCACGGCGTCCGCCCAGGTCGGATAAGCGACCAGCTTTGCCTTCGGAAAATTGCGGCGCCCGAACTCCTCCCATGACGAATTCGCGATCACACTGATCGAGCCGGTGAAGTTGCGGATCACCTCTGGCACGGGCCGCCCGCCGGACAACTCCGCAAAGCGCACGCGATTGATCAAGAATGCATGGCTCAGCCGCATATAGGTATCCGAGAAGT
>DASVLM010000152.1:0-2582 GCA_036384875.1 Noviherbaspirillum sp. | reverse complement strand
CGCAATCGACCAGCACGCCGGAGTTGCACCTGCACCTGGCCGAAGGCGAGAACGTGCAGCTGATCGAGAAGTTGCGCAGCGACGCGAAGTTCCCCGGCGCCGAGCAGGTGGTGACGATCGACGGCTTACGCGTCGAGTATGCAGACGGCTTCGGACTCGCGCGTTCGTCGAACACGACGCCGGTGGTGGTGATGCGCTTCGAAGGCGAATCCGATGCCGCCTTGCAGCGCATCCAGGCCGAGTTCAAGCGCGCCATCCTTGCTGCGCGTCCGGATGCGCAGCTGCCGTTCTGATTGCCTGGCATGAAGATCCTGATTGTGCGCGTCTCGTCGCTTGGCGACGTCGTGCATAACATGCCGATGGTGGCCGACATCCTGCGGCATTATCCGCAGGCGCAGATCGACTGGGTGGTCGAGGAAGCCTATACCAGCCTCGTGCGGCTGAACCGCGGCGTGCGCAAGGTCGTTCCGTTTGCGTTGCGGCGCTGGCGCAAGAGCTTGCTCTCTCCAAAGACGCGTGCCGAAATCCGCGCATTTCGCGAGACCCTGCAGCAGGAAGCCTACGACCTGGTGTTGGATACGCAGGGCCTGTTCAAGACATCGCTCGTCATGCGACTGGCGCGCCTTGCGCCGAACGGCCGCCGCGTCGGCCTCGCCAATGCGACCGAGGGTTCCGGCTACGAAGCGGTGTCGCGCGTGTTCCATACCTTGAGCGTGCCGGTGCCGGCGCGCGCGCATGCAGTGGTGCGTGCGCGCCTCGTCGCGGCTGCGGCGCTCGGCTACGAGCTTGACGGTCCTGCGGATTTCAACATGCAGGGGCCCGACAGTGCGAACGCCATCTGGTTGCCGGCGCATCCCTACGCAGTTTTTTTCCACGGCACGGCACGCGATGCCAAGCGCTGGAACGACAGTGCATGGGTGCAGCTTGCACGCGGCTTGAATGCACGCGGCCTGCCCATCCTGCTTCCCTGGGGAAGCGAGCTGGAACGGCTGGCTGCCGAAAACCTCGCCGCGCAGATGAAGGATGCCGCCGTGCTGCCGCGCCTGCCCATGATGGAAGCCGTGCTGCTGGCGCAGCGAGCGGCGCTGGCGGTGGGTGTCGATACCGGGCTCACGCATATCGCAGCGGCGTTCAACAGGCCGACGATCGAACTCTATTGCGATTCGCCGCGCTGGAAGACGGAAGGCAACTGGTCGGACTGCATCATCAACCTCGGCGATACCGGCACCCCGCCGACGGTAGCGCAGGTGGAAGCCGCTGTCGAACGCCTGCTCGGGCCCGCGTCTTCCGCTGCTGCGGACAGGGCATAATACCGGCCATGGAAAACCAGATCCTCGACATCGACAGCCGCAGCTGGCAACTTTCCGCTCCGCAGGACGGCTGGATACGCGCCCTCGAAGCAGGCAAGGTATTGTTCTTTCCGAACCTTGCCTTCGAGCTTGCGAATGCCGAGAAACGTTTCCTCACGCCCGATATCCGCGACCCGAAAACCCGCAACATCAGTCTCGATGCCAACGGGCGACTGAAGGGCGCAACAGGCGACGCGCAGGCGCAGCAGGAACTGGCGGCCATGATCGGCCGTTTCCGCGAGCAGGCGCAGCAATTGATCCATTCCCTGCTGCCGCGCTATACCGATGCATTGCGCCTGGCGCCGACGAGCTACCGCCCGTCGCAGGTGGAAACGCGCGCCCAATCCTGGCGAGCCGACGACAGGCGCTTGCATGTCGATGCCTTTCCGTCGCGACCGAACTACGGCGAGCGCATCCTGCGCGTCTTCACCAACGTCAACCCGCAGGGTGTGCCGCGCGTCTGGCGCGTCGGCGAACCCTTCGAGACCGTCGCAAGGCATTTCCTGCCTCGCTGCAAGCCATACTCGCGCTGGCAGGCGAAAGCGCTGCAGATGCTGCATGTCACCAAGTCTTTCCGCAGCGAGTACGACCACCTGATGCTGCAATTGCACGACTGCATGAAGTCCGACATGCAATACCAACAGGACGCGCCGCAACAGCGCGTGCCATTTCCGCCGGGTTCGGTGTGGGTCTGCTTTTCCGACCAGACCTCGCATGCGGTGATGTCGGGACAGTACATGCTGGAGCAGACGCTGCATCTGCCCGCCGCACGTCAATACGATCCCGATGCGAGCCCGCTCGCCATCCTCACGCGGCTGACCGGCCGCACGCTCATCTGATGCGGCTGCTGTATTCCCTGGCGTGGTGGCTGGCGCTTCCGCTCGTGCTCGGCCGCCTGTGGTGGCGCGGCAGCAAGGAGCCGGGCTATCGTCAGCACCTCGCCGAACGTCTTGGCTTCCATCGCGATGCGCCGCCCGCGATGCCGCTGCTCTGGGTACATGCCGTATCCGTCGGCGAGACGCGCGCCGCGCAGCCGCTGATCGAAGCGCTGCTTGCACAGTATCCCGGCCACGGCATCCTGCTTACCCACATGACGCCGACCGGTCGCGCGACCGGGCAGTCGCTCTTCGGGAAATATGGCGCACGCCTGCGCCAATGCTATCTGCCGTATGACACGGGCTGGATGGCGTCACGCTTCCTGCGCCATTTCAAGCCGCGCCTCTGCATCCTGAT
>DASVLM010000151.1:0-23262 GCA_036384875.1 Noviherbaspirillum sp. | reverse complement strand
CTTACTTCTTCATTGCGTCTTTCCACTGCTTCAGGAATTCCAGGCGCTTCTTCTGGTCCATGTACTGCAGCATCATCACGTTCACCTGCAGCGGCTTCAGGCCGTTGCCGATTTCCTTGGTGAGTTCGGAAGAGGTGGTTTCGCCGGTGACGTCGCCGCGGATGGCATACAGCTTGGCTTCATTGGCGATTGCGGTCTGGCCGCGCTTGGACAGCAGGAAGTCAATCCACAGCTTGGCGGCGTTCGGATGCTTGGCGGTCTTGCTGATGAACTGCACGCGCGACAGCACCAGCGTGTAATCCTTCGGAATCACGACGCCGAGATTGGGGTCCTTCTTGGCGCGCACCAGCGCATACGAACCGATGACGTTATAGCCCAGCAGGTTTTCGCCGGACGACACGCGCTCGAGCATGGTGCCGGTCGACGATTGCACGCGCACGTTGACTGCGCCGAGCGCCTTGGCCAGGTCCCAGAAATGATCGTTCACGCGCAGGTCCTGCGTAATGAACATGAAGCCGACACCGGACTTCTCGATGTCATAGGTGATGACCTTGTCCTTGTACTTGTCGGTCTTGGTCGTCAACAGCTTGGCGAAATCGGCATGCGTCTTGGGGATTTCGTCGCCGGTCACCTGGCGCTTGTTGTAGACGAACACTGCCGGCTCGAAAGTGGTGCCGTAGGCGGTATTGTTCATCGAGGCCCAGAACGGCAATGCCGACAGTTCCGGCGTCTTGTACTGCAGGCCGTAACCGTCGTTCACCAGCTTGATCTGCAGGTCCATCGAGGACGACCACAGCACGTCGGCAGTGGCGCCGCCGGCAGCGACTTCAGAGATGTAGCGGTTGTAGACTTCGGTCGAATTCATGTCGTTGTATTCGACTTTCACGTCGGGATAGATCGCATTGAAATCCTTGATCAGCGATTCGGCGGCCTTGGTATCGGTAGTCGAATAGACAACCAGCTTGCCTTCTTTTTTGGCAGCATCGACGATACCGGCATAGTCGGCCGGATAGCCTGCCGGCACCTGGGCCGATGCCGGGATCGCTGCGGCTGCGAAGGCCACGGTGAATGCTGCTGCAAGAATCGTTTTGGAAAACTTCATGTCTGCTCCTTGTCGTTGAGTGTGTACTACCGAACCAAACCCAGTTCCCTGGCCTGTTTGCCGTAGTTGTCCACGGTTTTCCGGACATACTCGGAAAATTCGTTGCCGGTCATTGCGAACGGATACAAGCCATGTTCGCTGCGTAAATTGTCGAATCCCGGTGCCTTGAGCATGCGGTCGAAGCGGGCGACCCATTTGCGATAGTCGGCATCGGATACCTGCGGTCCCATGTAGACGCCGCGGATGAGCGGCCAGGACAAATCGAATCCCTGCTCGCGCGCGGTCGGCACCTTGGACAGCGTGCCGGGCAGGCGCGCATCGGAGAACACCGCCAGCACGCGGATGCCGCCGCTGCCCAGGTGCAGTGCCGCTTCCGACACGTCGCCCGATACCACCTGCACATAACCGGCCTGCAGCGCCGTGAAGGCTTCGCCGCCACCTTCGAAGGCAACGAAGCGCAGCGACTTCGGATCGGCATGGCGCTGCTTGAGCAAGGTCGCCATCTTGATCCAGTCCTGGCTGCCGAGGGTGCCGCCGCCGCCGATCGCCACCTTGGCCGGGTCGCGCTTGATGGCGTCGATCAGTTCGCCCAGGTTGTGCCACGGCGCATCGTTGCGCACCGCAATCATGCCGTAGTCGGCGCCGAGGCCCGCGACCCAGCGCACGTCGGACGGCGCGGCACGGCCGAACTTGCCGAGCGCCATGTTCAACAATGAACCACCGGAGAAAGCGACCAGGGTGTCCGGCTCGGCGCGTCGTTGCGACACGACGATGCTCCATGCCACGGCGCCGATGCCGCCCGGCAGGTACGCGATGCGCATCGCTGCGTCCTTGTCGCCGGACTGTTCCAGCCCCTTGCGCACGAGCTTGCAGGTGAGATCGAAACCACCGCCGGGCTTGGAAGGCACGATGCATTCCGGCATCGGATGCCCGGCAGCAGCCGCACCGGATACGGCGGCCACAGCGAGCGCGAAGAATGCGATTGTCTGCCTCATCATCCTCATCCCGTCAGGAATCGATTGTTTTCTTGTACTTGGTGCGATCTTAGCCGCGCGTTCTTTCAGTTTGCTTTCAGGAACCGGATGGATACTTCACCCGGCGCCGTCATGCAGCATAGGATGCCGCGCCACGCTTTGCCATTCCTTCCATGCCGCAATGCGTCATTGCATTTGACCGCTTTCGGCAGATAATCTTCGACGTCACGCCAAGCAAATGCACCCCATAAACGTTACATTAAGCCCCGCCCCTTTCAATCACCTTTCAGTCACGGACGAACCGAAGATGCGTATCCTGCTGGTCGAAGACCATGCCGAACTCTCTCGCTGGATCGCCAAGGCGCTGCAGGATGCGCGGCTGTCGGTCGAGTGCGCAATGAACGGCGCCGACGCCGACGCGCTGCTGCATACCCAGGAATACGCGCTGGTGATCCTCGACCTCACCCTGCCGAAGATGGACGGCCTCGATGTGCTGAAGCGCATGCGCGCGCGCGGCAGCAAAGCACCGGTGCTGGTGCTGACCGCGCGCGGCGGCCTGAACGACCGCGTGCAGGGCTTGAACCTCGGCGCCGACGATTACCTCGCCAAGCCCTTCGAACTGGCCGAACTCGAAGCGCGTGTGAAGGCGCTGCTGCGCCGCACCCAGGGCAATGAAGCAGTCGTCATCACCTGCGGCGCGCTGGCTTTCGACACGGTATCGCGCATGTTTTCCTACGGCGGCGAATCGCTGGCGCTGACGCCGCGTGAACATGCGGTGCTGGAAGCGTTGATCACGCGCGCCGGCCGTGCCGTATCAAAGGAGAAACTGTTCGACGAAGTGTTCGCGCTGGACGACGATGCCAGCCGTGACGCGATCGAAATCTACGTGCATCGCCTGCGCAAGAAGCTGGAACACGCCGACAGCGGCCGCGTTGCCATTACCACCTTGCGCGGACTGGGCTACCTGCTGGAAGTAGCGAAGTGAAGCGCAAGGATCGGCCGCTCGGCAGCCTGCGCGGGCAGCTGCTGCGCTGGCTGCTGGTGCCGCTCGCGATCCTGGTGGTGATCGATGCCGTGTCGGTCTACCAGAATGCGCTGGCAGCAGCCGATCAGGCCTACGACCGCTCGCTGCTCGCGTCCACGCGCGCGCTGGCGGAGCGCGTCTCCATCGCCGACGGCAGGGTGGTGGCCGACGTGCCCTATGTGGCGCTCGACAGCTTCGAAACCGATACGCTGGGCCGCCTCTACTACAAGGTGACCGGCCTGAAGGGCGAAACCGTGTCCGGCTACGACGACCTGCCGCCGCTGCCGAAGAACGTGAAGCGTTCGGAAGCCTATCCGGCGCTGGTCTACTTCTATTCCGCCGACTATCACGGCGAGCCGGTGCGCATCGCCGCGCTCTACCAGCCGGTGTATGACGACTCGATGCGCGGCATCGCCCTGATCCAGGTCGGCGAATCGCGCGAGGCGCGACGCGATCTGTCGCGCAGCATCCTGATCGACACGCTGTGGCGACAGGCAGTACTGGTGTGTGCGGCTGCATTGCTGGTGTGGTTCGCGGTGCGCTTCGTGCTGCGCCCGCTGATGCAGTTGAAGGCCGCGGTGGAAAAGCGCGAGCCGACCGATTTGTCCGACTTCGATCCGCAACAGGTGCACAAGGAAGTGCGGCCGCTGGTGGCGGCGATGAACGGCTACATGGCGCGCCTGGAAAAACTGATCTCGGGCCAGCGCCGCTTCATCGCCGATGCCTCGCACCAGTTGCGCACGCCGCTGACGGTGCTGAAAACGCAAGCCGAACTCGCGCTGCGCGAGAACGACCCTGCCGCCATGCGCGACATCGTCGAAGGCATTGCCCGCACCACGGATGCGACGGTGCACCTGGCCAACCGCCTGCTGACGCTCGCACGCGCGGGCCATGGTGCGGCGGAAGGCGACCATGAATACCTGTCGCTGGTCGACACCGTGCGCCAGGTGGCGCTGGAACTGGCGCAACAGGCGGTGGCGAAGGATATCGATCTTTCACTCGAGAGCGACGATGAAGTGCGGGTGCGCGGCAATGCGCTGCTCCTGCACGAACTGGTTGCCAACCTGATCGACAACGCCATCCGCTACACGCCTGCCGGCGGCACGATCGTCTTGCGGGTGCGCGGCGGCGAGCGTCCGATGCTGGAAGTGGAAGACAGCGGCCCCGGCATCCCGCCGGCCGACCGCGAAAAGGTATTCGCGCCGTTTTACCGCGCCTCATCGGCGCAAGCCGTCAATGCGCAGGGCAGCGGGCTCGGCCTGACCATCGTGCGCGATATTGCCGCCGCTCACGGCGCGGAAGTGAAGCTGTTCAACGGCGCGCAAGGCAGGGGCTTGCGCGTGATGGCAGTATTCCCCCGGCCATAGCAAGAAGGCATTTGCGCAAACACAAACCTCACCCGGCCGCGCTGCACGCGCGGCATAATCCTTGTGACTGCATGCAACCGAATGTAAATCTCCCCCTCTAATCCGACATTTGCCAATAGCGTTGCATAGGGAACATACCGCGTGAATGACAAGCAAACAAAGGAACACAAGATGAGGCAAGCCTGGCTTCGACGCGCATCCGCGCTGGCGGCGGCGTTGGTCCTGGCGGCATGCGGCGGCGGCAGCGACAGCAGCGGCAACAGCACGGTATCGCAATCGGCAGCGACGGCCGCCACGCAGGACGCGGGCGCACCGCAAGCAAGCGGCAATACCGCCAGTGACGGTTTGGCATGGTTCAATTACCGCCGCCAGCAGATCGGCCTGGCGCCGTTCTATCGCAATGGCGTGATCGACGCGGCAGCGCAGGGGCATTCGGATTACCAGAAGCTCAATAACGTCATCACCCACGTGCAGACGCCCGGCAAGCCCGGTTTCACCGGTGTGCAGGTGAACGATCGCCTGGTCGCGGCCGGCTACATCTTGCCCAAGGATGACTATGCCTTCGGCGAAGTCATCTCCAGCACCTCCAGCACCTCGGGCTTCACTGCGGCCGAAGACTTGATCGCAGCGATCTACCATCGCTTCCTGATCCTCGAACCAATGTTCAGGGAAGCCGGCGCGGGCGCGGCCACCGTGCCCGGCGGCTCGACCTACTTCACCACCAACTTCGCCGTCATCGGCCTGAACGGCGGCCTCAAGTCGGGCGCCGTGGTGAGCTATCCCTACCCCGGGCAACAGCGCGTGCCGCCGAATTTCTTCAGTGACAATGAGTCACCCGATCCGGTGCCCAGCCGCAATGAAGTCGGCTACCCGATCAGTGTGCACGGCAACATCGTGTCCACGCTGGTCACCACCAGCTTCAGCGTCCGGCCGCGCGGCGGCGCGCCGCTGGCGGTGCAATTGCTTACGGATGCGGTCGATTCCCACACGCCGACCTCGGCCGCGGCCATCATCCCGCTGAACCGGCTGGCGAGCGCCACCACCTACGACGTGGACTTCACCGGCTCGATCGACGGCGTTCCCATCACGCGTTCCTGGTCCTTCACGACGCAGTAAGCCGGGGGCGGCAGGCGGCGGGTGGATTGAGGCCGCCGTTCTTCTTTCCTGCCGGCGCCGGTGATGAGGCGCCCCAGCCACAGGGCCGTGCCGATCCGGCATTAATCTGCTATCGTCGTTCTTCATATCAATGAAACGCGCCCCGGCTGCCGGCGGCGCGGCAGGGCGGCTCGATGACTTCCGATTCGACAAGCTCGTTGGGAGACGGTGATGAACTGTTGTCGGTCGCGTTCGACGCCACCGGCATCGGCATGTGCTTTATCGACGAAGCAGGCCGCATCGTCCGCACCAATCCGGCGTTCCTGCGCATGCTCGGCTACGTCACCGAAGAAATGGCCGGAGCAAGCTGGACACTCGCCGCACCGCCCGAAGTCGCCGCGCTCGGCCCGCGCTTCCTCGCGGACCTGTTTGCCGAAACAACCAAGCTCTCCGACGAATGGCGCCTGCGCCGCCGCGACGGTTCCCCGGCGACCGCGCTGGTGACCGCCAAGGCACTCACCCTGTACGACGGCCGGCGCCGCGCCCTGATCACCTTCACCGAGACCGGACAAGCCGTGACGGCTGCGGAAAACGCGCTGCGGCGCTCGCACAACCTGTATCGCGAGGTGGTCGAAAACGTCAGCGAAGCGATCGTGGTCGTGCAGTACAACCGCGTCATCTACTGCAATCCGCGCGCGGTGGAAATCGCCGGCTGCAGCCTGGAAGAGCTGCGGCAAGTGCCGTTTACTTCCCTGATCCACCCCGACGACCTGACGCTGGTGATGGACCGCTTCGACCGGCGCATGCGCGGCATTCCTTCCAGCGGGCCGCGGGTGATGTTCCGCGTGGTGCGGCCGGACGGTCGCATTGTGTGGGTGGAATCCGGCGCCGTGCTGATCGATTGGGAAGGGGAGCCGGCCATGCTCGGCTTGCTGACCGACCAGACGGCACGCCGCCAGCAGGAAGAAGCACTGATCCTCTCCGAACAGCACCATCGGCAAGTCGTGGACAACGCGCTGGAAGGCATCGTCGTCATGCAGGACGGGAAGATCGTGTTCGCCAACCGGAGCGCCCAGCAGCTGAGCGGCTATACCGCCGACGAACTGCTTGGCCAGCCGTTCGCGCTCGACATCCATCCTGAAGACCAAGCCATGGTGTATGAGCGCCACATGCGCCGCATGCGGGGCGAACACGTGGACCCGCGCGCGGTGTTTCGGGTGGTCAGCCGCCGCACCGGCAACATCGTGTGGATCGAGGTGTCGACCGTCACCATCGATTGGGAAGGGCGACCCGCCGCGCTGTCCTTCATCAACGACGTCACCGAGCGCAAGAAGCTGGAAGACCAGCTCAAGCAGAGCCTCGATGAACGCGAAACCATCCTCGAAAACTCCATCGTCGGCATCCTCTTCCTCAACCCATCGGGCCGCGTGCAATGGGCGAACCGCGCGATGTTCCAGATCTTCCGCGCCGACGCCAGCGAACCCTACGACTATTCGCTGGAGCGGTTCTATCCGTCGCGCGAGGCTTACCTGAAGACCGGTACGGAAGTAGCGCAGGCGGTGAGCCGCGGCGCGGTGTATGAAACCGAGCTGCAGATGCGGCGCGACGACGGCTCGATGTTCTGGGCCTATCTCTCCGGCCGCGCGGTGAACCCGGGCGACCTGTCGCGCGGCACGGTGTGGGTGCTGATGGACATCACCAAGCGCCGCCAGCTGGAAGAAGCACTGAACAAGTCGGAAGAGCATTATCGCCAGGTGGTGAACAACGCAACCGAATGCATCGTCGTCGTGCAGGACGGCCGCATCGTGTTCGGCAACCCGTGCCTGTGGGAACTGATCGGCTACACGCCGGATGAGATGGTCGGACAACCCTTCATGACTGCGGTCCATCGTGGCGACCAGCAAATGGTGATCGACCGCCACATGCGGCGCCTGCGCGGCGAGGAAGTGGAGCAGCACTACCAGTTCCGCGTGATCAACCGCCACAGCGGCAACGTCATCTGGGTGCAATTGTCGGCGGTCGCGATCGAATGGGAAGGGCAGCCTGCGACGCTGTCCTTCCTGACCGACATCACCGAGCGCAAGCGGCTGGAAGACAGCCTGAAGGAGAGCATCGTCGAGCGGATCCGGCTCGAAACGCTGCAGATCCAGTCGGAGCTCAAGGAAGCGGAACTCGCGCGCCGGCACGCCGAGGAAACCACGCATGCCAAGTCGATGTTTCTCGCCAACATGAGCCACGAGATCCGCACGCCGATGAATGCCATCATCGGCATGGCGCACCTGGCATTGGGCACCGAGCTCGATCCGCAGCAGCGCGACTACGTGGAGAAGATTCGCAGTGCCGGCATCTCGCTGCTGGGCATCATCAACGACATCCTCGACTTTTCCAAGATCGAGGCCGGCAAACTCAACATGGAGCGCGCCAGCTTCAATCTCGACGACGTGCTCGCCAACGTCTCCAACGTCACCGGCGCCAAGGCGCACGAGAAGGGCCTGGAATACCAGTTCCGTGTCCCGCTCGACGTGCCGCGCGGCTTGGTGGGCGATCCCTTGCGGCTGGGACAGGTGCTGATCAACCTGATCAACAATGCGATCAAGTTCACCGAGCGCGGCGAAGTCTTCGTTTCCTGCCAGCGCATGGATGCGAGCGCCGACATGGTCCACTTGCAATTCACGGTGCGCGATACCGGCATCGGCATGTCGAAAGAGCAGACGGCCAAGCTGTTCCGCGCTTTCAGCCAGGCGGATGAATCCACCACCCGCAAGTACGGCGGCACCGGGCTGGGGCTGTCGATTTCCAAGCGCCTGGTGGAACTGATGGGCGGCAGCATCTGGCTGGAAAGCAAGCCGGGCGCGGGCACCACGATTCACTTCACCGCCTGGTTCGGCCTGGACCAGGCCTTCGAACGCCGCCTGTTTGCGCCGGCGGCGCTGCATCCGGCTGCGGCAGAACGTGCGGCTGTACCGCGCTTCGGCAAGCTGTCGATCCTGCTGGTGGAAGACAACGAAGTGAATCAGCAGATCGCCGCGGAGCTGATGCAGAAGGCCGGTATCGACGTCGACATTGCGGAGAACGGCCGCATCGCGTTGCAGATGCTTGCTGCCGCCGATCCGGAACACTACGGCATGGTCTTCATGGATGTGCAGATGCCGGAGATGGACGGCCTGGAGGCGACGCGCCGCATCCGTGCCGACGGCCGCTTCGACGCACTGCCCGTCGTGGCGATGACGGCGCACGCGATGCTGGAAGAGCGCGACCGCTGCTTTGCCGCCGGCATGAACGACCACCTTGCCAAGCCGGTAAACCCGTCCGTGCTGTACCGTGCGATCGCCCGCTGGTGCCCGCTGTATGTGCTGGCGTCGGAAGAGACCGAAACTGCCGCCATTGCCAGCGATGCGGACGCTGCTGGAGGTGCCGGCGAAGCGGGCCTGGCGATTGCCGGCCTCGACGTGCGGGACGGCCTGCAGCGCACGCTCGGCAACCGCGAGTTCTACCTGCAGATGCTGGAGCGCTTCCGCGACGGCCAGCGCGACGCGGTGGCCAACATTCGCCGCGCACTGGGCAGCGAGCGCGCCGTGGCCGAGCGCTTCGCGCACACCTTGAAGGGCGTGGCCGGACTGGTCGGCGCGCGCGGCATCCAGGAATTGTCGGCCCGGCTCGAACAAGCCATCCGCGCCGGTACCGACGAGGCCGGTTTGCACAGCCTGCTCGATGAACTGGATGCAGGCATGGCAGCACTGCACGAGGCGATCGGTGCCGCGCTGACTAATGCGGCCGAACCGTCCCCTGCCTCTGCGGACGCCGGATGCCGTACCACAACCCAGGAACCGGAAGAGCCGCCATAATGCGGATGCCGGCTGCGCTGCACCTGCAGCATCGCCCGCGCATCGATCCGGACATCCTCGACAGCTTCCTGCAGATCGACGATACTTTTCAGGCCATTGCACGCCAATTCAGCGACGAAGGACCATAACCATGCACTCCGCCGAAGTGACCTTCCTGATCATTGACGACAACGATGTCAGCCGTTCGATGATGCGCCACGTGCTCAACTCCCACAAATTCAAGGTCGTCGGCGAAGCCGCCAGCGCCCAGGTCGGGCTGGAACTGTTCGAGAAGCTGGAGCCGTCGGTGGTCTGCCTCGACATCGGGCTGCCGGACCGCAGCGGCCTGGAAGTACTGAAACGCATGAAGGAACTGGCCCCGGCTACCGAAGTGCTGATGGTGACCGGCAGCAACGACCGCAACTCGGTGATGGAAGCTGTGCAAGGCGGTGCGGCGGGCTATATCGTCAAGCCGTTCAATCCCGCCACCCTACTGCGCACGGTCGAGCAGGCGGCCGCGAAGGCCACCGGCAGTTTGCCCACAGCTCCTGTGGCCAAAGCTGTGGACAAGCCGGAATAAGCTTTCCCAAGCTCATGATTCATAAGGGAATTCTTGCGTTGATTAAAATCAAGGCAGCAATCCCGGCAAATTCCGCCTGAGCGCGAACATCTGCGCCTTGCCGAAGTCATAAATCCTGTCTTAGCCAAGCAGGAGGCCTCCATGGCAGCGATCAGGTATACGAAGGCGGAGTGGGTTGCGCAAGCCGACATCCAGGAACTGGCCGGCGGCAAGTATCGCGGCGTGGTGCTGATCAGCCGGGAAAGCGGTGACGCATCGCAGGATGCGGAGCATGCAGTCGAAGCGCCCTCCGACAGCCCGGAAGAAGCCTTGGAAGAAGCGAAGGCGCTGGCGCACCGGCTGCTGGCGAACGTGACGCCGGACGAGCGCTACCGCTGACGCGCCCCGAAGCTCGGGCGGACACCCCGCAAACAAAAAAAACCCGCGGTGCTTGCGCAGCGCGGGCAATATTTCCGCTTCACGGAGAGCTGGAGGAAACGGTTTCAATATAGGTGAAGAGTTTCGCCATGCCTATCCCATAACCATGGCATTTTTTGCGGAAAAATCACTTCACAATCCGTTTCCCTTGCCCACAATTGCTGTGGTCAAAGCTGTGGACAAGCCGGAATAAGGTTTCCCATCTTCATGATTTCAAAGGGAAAATTCCCGTTGATTAAAATCAAGGCAAATGGCGTCACGAAATTTCGTCGATTTCATCAAGCTTGATCAGCGCCAGGATGAAACTCGCCGTCACGGAGCCCAGGATCAGGACTCCCAGCATGGAAATCAGTGCGGTTACCATCGTCGTTCTCCTCTTGTGTCTCAGCAGTGCTTGCATTCCTATGTGGCATTTGCTCTTCTTTAGATCCATTAAAGCACCCGTAAAACCTGCCGGATTGAGCGAAGTCATTTCTGCGCTGTAAGGGTTTTGCGCCGCGAAGAAGAGTGGAAGGTTTTTCCTGCAAGGAACAAATCGGAATTGGCGCGGTCTAGGCTAGCTGTATGAAAGGACCGCTACCTATGCTGGACGACCAATACCACGAAGAACTTTTCGCCCTGCGCAACCTGGAACGGGCCGTGCGCGCCTACAGCCTGACTTCCAGGATGGTGTCGGAGCGGCGGCGCGCCGAAATGCTCGCCACCGCCTTGCGAGCGGTCATTGATGCCCGCAAGCGCTCGATACGGCGCTCCAAGCTGCCGCAATCCGAATAGCGTGATTTGCCGCAAAGGAGCTTTTCCGAGATCTCGTTGTCAATCCGATAGTTGCCGCCTGGCGGCATCATCTCAACGAGAACAGGAGAGCCATCGTGAACCGTAATCTCATTGCATTTGCCCTTGCTGCAGCCGTCGCGGCCGCTCCCGGCCTGGCCAGCGCCAAGGGTTGTTTGAAGGGTGCCGCTGTGGGCGGCGTGGCCGGCCATGTCGCCGGCAGCCATGGCGTGGTAGGCGCAGCCGCCGGTTGCGCAATCGGCCATCACCGGGCGAAGAAGAAGGCGGAGCAGGAGCAGTCTGCCGCGCAAGGGTCGCAGGGAAGCAGCGGCACCTCTTCTTCGAGCGCCTCGGGTGCTTCCGGGAACACGAATACCGGCGGCGAAGCGAAGTCGAAATAAGTCGTCCTCAGCGAGACCTACTGAGCAACAAGCCTTCCCCTCCCAGGACGGCGCCCGGATACTCGCCGGGCGTCTCCCAGCAATGTGCAGCAGCATGGCGTTGTTTTTCGACAACGCATCCCACCCCTCCATCCGCGCGCTGCAAGCTAATTGAAACATTCCCAAGCCTATCCTCGACCCGCAGTTCAAGGACGAATTGCAGCAAAGATCGATAAACCCACAAACTACATAAGCTTGGGAGCAACAATGAAAAAATCCCTCCTCGCGCTGGCAGCCATTGCCGCCGCGTCTGGCGCAGCGCACGCGCAAACCAATGTCACGGTGTACGGCCTGGTCGATACCGGCATTGAGTACACCACCAATGCCAACGCCGCGAAGAACGCGGTATGGCGCCTGACTTCCGGCGGCCAGAACACCTCGCGTTTCGGCTTCAAGGGTTCGGAAGACCTGGGCGGCGGCCTGAAGACCGTGTTCCAGCTGGAAGGCGGCTTCTTCGCCGATAACGGCTCGATCGACGGCCAGCTGTTCAAGCGCCAGGCCAACGTCGGCTTTGAAGGCCATTTCGGCCGTATCGTCGCCGGCCGCTCCTACACCACCATTTACGACTTCATGCTGCCCTTCGATCCGATGGGCTTCTCTCCGGATTATTCCTGGGTCACTTCGGGCAACGGCACCGGCGTCAGCAAGTACGGCATGCCGACCGCGTTCGACAACATCGTCAAATACCATGGCCAGTTCGGCGGCCTGGATGTCGGTGCTTCCTTCGGCTTCGGTGAAGTCGCAGGCGCCAACAGCGACAGCGCCAAGTACGCAGTCGGCCTCGGCTACAAGGCAGGACCTTTCCATATCGCCGGCACCTGGGACCAGGTCAATGGCAATACCGTTGCTGCCAGCGGCAACCGTACCAAGACCAATACCTTCCACCTCGGCGCCAGCTACGTGCTCTCCAAGGAAGTGTCGCTCAAGGGGGGTTACCGCAATTACAAGCAGGCTCCGGCCAGCGGTACCGATGTGCGCGCCGACCTGTTCTGGGGTGGCGTGAACTACCGGATCACCCCGGCAGTCGAGCTGACCGGCGCGATCTACTACCAAGACGTCAAGAACGTGCCGTCGGGCACCGATGCCGATCCGACCATGTACGTGTTCCGGACCAAGTACTTCCTGTCCAAGCGCACCTTCCTGTACGCAACCGCTGCCTATGCGAAGGCGAAGAACGGCCAGCTCGTCGGCCTGACACGCGACAGCAGCGCCGACGGCGGCGTCTCCGGCTTCTCCGACACGCAGACCGGTTTGATCGTCGGCGTTCAGCACCGCTTCTGATCGCGGCACATGATGCGGAAGCTGCGTGCTTCCGCATGCGCACAGGCGAGACATCTGCACAGGTGTCTCGCCTGTTTCGTTTCAATCGCTTCCGGATTCGCCCGCCTGCACCAGCCGGTAACCGACACCCCTGCAGGTTTCTATCGTCACCGCGGCATGCGCCAGCTTCTTGCGCAGCCTGTGCGCCACCAGTTCGACGCGATGCGCATTCGACTTGCCTTGCGCGGTGAAGAGCCGCTCGACCAGCGTAGCGCGCGATACCGTGCGTCCGGCACGTTCGATCAACACGGTGAGCATCAAGTGTTCCAGCGGCGCGAGCGACAGGCGCGTATTGTCGAGTTCGAACAGGCGCGTGTTCTTGTCGAAGGAAAGCGGGCCGCAATGGAATTGCGCGGACGTATCCGGCACGCTTCGACGCAGCATGGCACGGATGCGCGCCACTGCTTCATCGATGGCGAATGGCTTGTAGAGAAAATCGTCGGCGCCCGCGTTCAGGCTATCCACCACATCGTCGAGACTGGAATGGTCAGAGAGCATCAGCACCGGTATCGGGTTGCGCGCATCGCGCAGTTCGCGCAGCAGCTCGCTGCCCGACTTTCGGGGCAGGTCGCGATTGAGCAGCACGACATCGAAGGCCGCATCGGCCAGCATGCGCTGCGCGGCAATGCCGTCGCTCGCCCATTCGACGGCGAAACGATAGTGCGCAAGTTCCCGCAGGACCTCGCCCGCCAGCGCCGCATCATGGTCGGCAAGCAGGATACGCACGACTCAAACGCGAAGCGCGCGTATGGAGGGCTTCTCGGCTACTCGACTGTCTCGCATGGCGTCTCCTCGACGATATTGCATTGCGCTGTGACGCATCGATATCGCGATGCGCCTGCAAGGACGAAACACTGCTGCAGGAAGCAACGTCCCTGCATGCGTGTTCGCTGTTGTGGATATGGGCGCCGGCCCGCATTGGATGCAGGAGCGCATGAAGCATCGTATGCAATGAAAGTTTCAATTCGCTTTCATCGCCGAATGTGAACGGCCGGACGTAAAAAAGCCCACGCCTTGCGGCGCGGGCGAAGCTCATAGCCCCTTGGAGAAAAGGGAAGAGTATGACCGCCGCCGATGATACCGATCGAAAGTTTCAGCTTGCTTTCAATCGGACGAAATCAACCTCGGCTCTATCGCCCGGCGCGCGCCTGCCATGGGCGCGTCTATGCGTTCGGGTTCGCGTCAGGCGCGTGACAGTGTCACCACACGCGAGTTCGGCATGATGGTCGCCAGCAGCACTACCTTTTTCGCCTTTCGCTGCGTCGCCGGGCCTTCGCGGTATTTCAGGCGGAATGCAAACACGATGGGCACGCCGAAGCGCTGGAACTTCAACCGTGCGCGCAACTGATTTTGCATCGCCAGTTGCTCCTTCGACGGGAATTCGACCTGGAAGAGGTTCATGCTCCGGCCCTGCAGCCAGATGATGTCGTCGATGCTGACGCTGCAGGTCTGCGGCGCCTGCCCGGGAACGAAACGATGGTTGGCGTTGAGGAGGAAGTTCACCTCCAGCGTCTGGCCGTCGATTACCAGCAGCGGCAAGACTTGGGAGACGATGTCGGGCACGGCGGCAAGCGCAGACTTGGTGCGGCAGGTGATGTTCAGCTCGGGATCATCGGTGTCCGGCGTGCCGGCCGGAACCGGCGTGAGCCAGCCGAGGGAATCGGGCTCGGTATCTGTTGCAGAGAGTTCGGCGGGAGTGACGGTTTCCATGATGGTGCTCCTGTAGGGTGAGAGGACATGCATCGGCGCGATGCATGTCCATATACGGAGCGAGCAGGAATCCGGATTCTGCTTTTTTGATTCGGCAGTGGTGCGTCGTGATGGCAACGCGCATGCCGCAGGCAACTACTTTCCGATGCAAAACCTGCTGAAGATCACACCCAGCAAATCATCCGACGTGAACTCGCCGGTGATGCTGTTGAGGCTCTCCTGCGCCAGCCGCAATTCCTCGGCGAGCAAGTCGAGGTGCTGGTCGCTGGTTTCGTTGTCCTTGGCGATATGCGCCGCTGCGATCTCGAGATGATCACGCGCAGTCTTGAGCGCGAGCAGGTGGCGTTCGCGCGCGAGGAAGCGCGACTCGCCGGTCTGCTGCCAGCCGGCGACGCGCAGCAGTTCGGTGCGCAGCAAATCGATGCCGGTGCGCTCCGAAGCCGAAAGGTAGATGTGCGTCGCGTCTTCCATGCGATCGATCGCGGGCCGGTGGCCGGAGAGGTCGATCTTGTTCCACACGCGCAGCACCGGCACGCCGGGCGGAAAGCGCTTGATGATGTCTTCATCGCCGCGTGTCGGGCCGCGGCTGGCGTCGAGCAGGTGCACAATGACGTCAGCCTTATGCACTTCGCCCCAGGTGCGCTCGATGCCGATGCGCTCCACCTCATCGCCCGCATCGCGGATGCCGGCGGTGTCGATGATGTGCAGCGGCACGCCTTCCATCTGGATCGTTTCGGTGACCTTGTCGCGCGTGGTGCCGGCAATCGGCGTGACGATGGCGACGTCCGATCCCGCCAGCGCATTGAGCAGCGACGACTTGCCGACGTTGGGCTGGCCCGCCAGCACCACGTTCAATCCTTCGCGCAGCAGCGCGCCCTGCGACGCTTCATTGAAAACCTGGTCGAGATTGGCGCGGATGCGTTCGAGCTGGCCGCGCGCATCGGACTTTTCGAGGAAGTCGATTTCTTCCTCGGGGAAGTCGAGCGTGGCTTCGACCAGCATGCGCAAGTGAACAACCTTGTCGACCAGGTCGTGGATCGTTTTCGAGAACACGCCGGACAGCGATTGCGAAGCCGACTTCGCCGCCGCTTCGGTCGAGGCTTCGATCAGGTCGGCCACCGCTTCGGCCTGCGCGAGGTCGAGCTTGTCGTTCAGGAAGGCGCGATGCGTGAATTCGCCGGGCTGCGCGACGCGCAAGCCGATTTCCCGGCCGGCGTCGAGGCAGCGCGCGAGCAGCATCTGCATCACCACCGGGCCGCCGTGGCCCTGCAGTTCGAGCACGTCTTCGCCGGTGTAGGAATGCGGCGCCTTGAAGTAGATGGCGATGCCCTGGTCGATGGCGGTGCCGTCGGTGTTGAGGAAAGGCAGGTAGGTGGCATAACGCGGCTTGAGGTCGGTCGTGCCGCATACCGCCTGCATCACGGCGCGCACGTCCTTGCCCGACACGCGCACCACGCCGATGCCGCCGCGACCGGGTGCGGTGGCGATGGCTGCAATGGGGGAGGAATCGTAGTTCATGCAAGGATTGTAGGTGCGCGGTGTTGCGTTATGCAAACGGAAAGCGCATCGGACGACAAGCGGCGGGGGATGGCAGATGTGCGGAGGCGCGGCGGATGACCTTGCATGCATCCGCCTTGCAGGTTTGGCGGGTTATTTTTCGAGCAGCGAGCGCAGCATCCAGGCAGTCTTTTCATGCACCTGCATGCGTTGTGTCAGCAGGTCGGCGGTCGGTTCGTCGCTCGCCTTCTCCACTGCCGGGAACAGGGTGCGGGCAGTGCGCGTCACGGCTTCATGGTCGAGGGTGAGCTGGCGGATCATTTCCTGCGCGTCCGGCACGCCGTCGGGCTCCTTGATCGACGACAGCGCCTGGAACATCGAATAGGTGCCGGGCGCCGGGCTGCCGAGAGCGCGGATGCGTTCGGCAACCAGGTCGACCGCGTCGGCCAGTTCGATGTATTGCGTCTCGAACATCAGGTGCAGGGTCTGGAACATCGGGCCGGTGACGTTCCAGTGGAAGTTGTGCGTCTTCAGGTAGAGCGTGTAGGTGTCGGCCAGCAGGCGCGAGAGGCCGTCGACGATGCCGCGGCGGTCTTGTTCGGAAATGCCGATATCGATGTCCATTGCTATTCTCCATCAGGTTGTGAGGAATATGACAACGCCGGTGCGCGCCGGTTCGTCGGCTTGATGCCGTTCAGGACTTGCGCAGCATCAGGAAGGTGCGGGGCCTGCTCAATGACTGTTCGGATCGGAAAACACCGAGTCGCCACCGGCGTTCGCAGTGCCGCTGTTATTCGAGCTGCCGCTGGACACGATGGAGCCGCGCCCAATGCTGCCGAGGAAGCGGCCGAGCGTGTCGCCGGCATCGGGATCGTCGCTGTGCTGCACCGCCTTGATGCCGTCCGGGCCGACCAGCAGCCTGGTGCTGCCGTCACGCGTGGTGACGACGCCATATCCGGGCGGCAAGGCGCTGGCATCGATGGCCGCCGGCGGCGGATAGACTTGCGGCGCCTGCACCATCATCGGTGGCGGACGCTTGGGTTGCGGGAATTTCGCCTTGGTGTCGATCAACTTCTCCTTCAGCGTGTCGCGGAAGAAATCGCCGACCAGCAGGATGGCGTTGTGCCCGCCTTGCCCCCAGTAGTCGCTGCGCATGGTGATGCGTGAATCGTTGAAGCCGACCCAGGCGCCGGCGACAAGGTTGGGATGCATGAGGATGAACCAGCCGTCGGTATTGTTTTGCGTAGTGCCTGTCTTGCCGGCGATGTCGGCGGCGATGTTGAATTGCGTCGACACCATGGTGCCGGTGCCGCGCCTGACAACGCCGCGCATCATGTCGATGAGTTCGGTGGCGGTGTCTTCCGACATCGCGCGCTGCGGCTCGGAGTCGAATTCGGCCAGCACGTTGCCGTCGCGGTCTCGGATGCGTTTGATGAAGACCGGCTTGCGGTACTCGCCGAGGCGCGCGATGGTGCTGTAGGCGGTTACCATTTCCAGCAGCGTGACCGGACTGGTGCCCAGCGCCAGCGACGGCACCGGATCGAGCCGGCTCTGCTTGATGCCGGCGGCGCGCGCAAGGTTGATGATGTTGGGCAGCCCCGCCTCCTGCATCACCTGCGCGGTGATGATGTTCTTGGAATACACCAGACCTTCGCGCATGCTGACAAAGCGGCCGCTCGCCGGCGTCATGTCTGTCGGGCGCCAGATGCTGCCGTCGGGCGAACGGATCTCGACGGGCGCGTCCTGGTACACGCGGTCCGGGCGCAGCCCGAGTTCCAGTGCGGCACCGTAGACGAGGGGCTTGAAGGTGGAACCCGGCTGGCGCTCGGCCTGGGCGACATGGTCGAACTGGTCGACATCGAAGTCGCGGCTGCCGACCCAGGCCTTCACTTCGCCCGTGTCCGGATCCATCGCTGTGAAGCCGGCTTCGAGCCGCGTCTTGGCGGCGCGCAATGCCTGCATGAATTTCGCATTGTTCTTCAGTTTCTCCAGCACCGCGGTGTCTTTCTTGCCGGCGGCGACGGCCTTGCGGAATTGCGGCGTTTCACGAATGAAAGTGTCGAGCAAAGCGGCGTGCTCACTCCAGAAATACCGGAACGGCTCGACCTTCTTGTGCAGCGACTTGTAGGGTGCCGGCGTGCGCGCAGCGAGGTGGTCGGTGGGCTGTCCCCATTCGACGTCGGCGATCTGTTGCAATACCTTGGTCTGGCGCTCGACGGCTTGCTCGGCCGCATCCTGCAGGCGGTCATCGATGGTGCTTTCCACTACCAGGCCGTCGGTATAGATGTTGTAGTCGTGCCGGTCGGCCCAGTCGATCAGGAAGCGCCGCACATAGGCGGCAAAATGCGGCGCACTGCCAAGCGGATCGGGCTGGCGGGTGAGCTTCACTTGCAGCGGCTGGTCGCGGATCGCGTCGAACGCAGACTGCTTCAGCATGCCGGCCTTCACCATCTGCGCCAGCACCACGTTGCGCCGCTTCAAGGCGCGCGCGGGATTGCTGACCGGGTTGTAGTAGCTGGTACCCTTGAGCATGCCGATCAGCGTGGCGGCCTCGCGAACGTCGAGCGTGGCGGCGGACTTGTCGAAGTAGGTGCGCGCCGCCATTTCGATCCCGACCACGTTGTAGAGGAAGGGCACGGTGTTGAGATAGGTTTCGAGGATCTGGTCCTTGGTGTAGGCCTGCTCGATGCGCAGCGCGGTGATCATCTCGCGCACCTTGCGTTCGATGGTGCGCTCGCGCCCGATTTCCTCGGGGAACAGGTTGCGCGCAAGTTGTTGGGTAATCGTAGAACCGCCTTGCGGATTGCCGCGCAAGGTCTGGTAAGCAGCCGACAGCGTGCGATTGATATCCACGCCGTTGTGCTCGTAGAAGCGGCGGTCTTCGGTGGCGATCAGTGCATTGATGACGTTCGGCGAGATATGGTCGAGCGTGACCCGTTCCTGCTGGCCCTGGCTGAAGGTGGCAAGCTGGGTGCCGCTGGACGACAGCAGGATGCTGGGCTGGGCATGGCGCAGGTCGAGCAGGTCGTCGATGCCCGGCGTGTCGGGCTCGATACGCATCACATAGATGCCTGCTGTGGCGATGCTGCCGAGCATGAGCAGCAGGAAGACTGCGAACGTCCACACCGCAAATCTGCGTGCCGTGCGCTGCGGCTTGCGCTTGTTCTTGTCGTCGTGGGGCTGCGGCACCGGCCCTTCTTGTTCTGCCACCGTTTTTTCCTTCTGATTGGATGCGGTTTGGACAGGCTGGCAAGGTTTTGGTTTTGCGAGAAACCATGACGTTGCACAAGCTTGATTCCTCGCAATCGAATCCCTTCTGCAAGGAAAGCTGCACAGGGCAGCGCAATGGTGATTTAATGGGATGTCGCAACAGCGTAATTGCCATGGCCATCATCCTTCCCTGCTATTACCTCGACGAAGCACTTGGCGATGACGAACTGGCTTTCGTGCAACAGTGCCTCGTTGGCCCGTGGGCGAAGTTCAAGACGGGCGCGGCCGGTGTCGAGTTGCGGCGCGTGCCGGCAGTGTTGCCGATGCCGGACGAACAGGGCCGGTATGCGCAGAGCCGCGAGCAGCGCGCGGAAGGCGTGCGCGCCAACCTCCGGCATGCCGGCATCCGCGCTTTCAACGGCCGGCAGGTGGTCTGGGTGATGCCGCGTGATGCCGAATGGGATGCGATCTTCGAATACGCCATCCGCGAGGAAACAGGCTACGCACCCTTCGTCGCGCAACGCTGGTTCGTGAACAACGACGTACTGGTACGGGGACCGTTGCGATTACTCGACACGGAAATGATGATCCGGGCCTTGTAGGATGCACTCAAGCGACAACGCGGAGGAAACAAAAAACCCCGCGCGGCATTCCGGGCGGGGTTTGGCATTTCAACGCATTGAATAGCGCACGGCGCTGCCTAGCGTCGCCGGCGATGCTTGGGTGGGGGTTCCAACAGGAACGCTGCGAAGCGTTTGACCACCGGCATCAACAGATAAATCAGCGGATAGGCAAAAGCCCACGACGTCAGCCAGGTTTCCATCCAGGATCCCGCAAATGCGCGGCCGATCTCCGCATGGATATGCAGGATCGCCATCGTCATCGCCAGCGTAATGGCGCCGCTCGCCAGCAGGGCGGGCACCAGCGAAGACAGCGCGCGCGAACGGCGCACATATTGTGCCAGCCGGGCGGCCGGCGCACGGCTGCTGTCGCGCGGAACGCCGGCAAATGGGCGCAGGATGGTCGGCATGACGCCCGGCAGCTTAGTTGCGGGAAGCGATGGAGCGCAATTCCGCAGCCAGGCTGGGCTGGGTTGCATCGTATTCGCGTGCGAGGCGGTTAAGCATCAGAGCGCCTTCCACCGTGCTGTGGCTGGCGCGTTCTTCGATCGAACGGCGCGGCTTGAGCACCAGCAGGGCGGCGCGCAGCAGGCCGACGAGCAGCGGCTTGAACATCACCATTACGGCAGCAACGGCGCTGAGGCCGAGCACCGGGCGGGCAACGCTGACGGCGGTACCGGCGAAGGCTTCGGCAGCGGGAATGGCGGCTTGGATCGGGAAAGCCAGGGTCAGGAAAGACATCATTTACTCCTTTATCAACTTTTCAACATTCAGTCATTCGATTCGCTCTTTTGCTGCATTGCAGTATAGGAACAATTCTGATATAAACCCAATTTCGAATATGTATAACAGTTATAATTTGAATGTATATCAGCGACATCTTTCCTGCCAGACAATTTCAATGATTTCAATATGTTATGAGCTTCCTCACCCTGGACCTGAACCTGCTGCGCGTCTTTGATGCGGTCATGACGGAGCAGAACCTGACGCGCGCGGCAAGCCAGCTGGCGATGACCCAACCTGCCGTTTCTAATGCACTGCGGCGATTGCGCGATGCGCTGGGCGATGACCTGTTGATCCGCACCGCGCACGGCGTGAAGCCGACGCCCCGCGCCGAAACCCTGTGGCCGTCGGTGCGCAGCGCGCTGTCCCAGCTGGAAGAGGCGATCGTGCCGGAGAAGTCATTCGATATTGCCAATGCGGAACACACCTTCCGCCTGGCGATGGCGGATGCGACAGCTGCACTCTGGCTGCCGGCGCTCGTCCGCTCCATCGAGCGCGAAGCGCCCGGCCTGATGATCCGCATGGTGCCGCTGACCACGCGTGAACCGCGGCCGATGCTGTTGCGCGGCGACATCGATCTCGCAGTCGGATTTTTCCCCGGCGTAGTGGCGCAGCTGGCCGGCGCGCAGGGCACCTCGGTATCGCCGATCCGCCACGAGCAGCTGTATTCGGGTCGTTATGTGTGCGTGATGCGCAAGAACCATCCGCTGGCCAAGGCCGACCTGACGCTGGACGCATACTGCTCCGCCAACCACCTGCTGGTGAGTTTCTCCGGCCGCGCCGTCGGCCTGGTCGACGAGGCGCTCGGCAAGCTCGGCCGCGAACGGCGCATCCTGTTGACGGTGAACCAGTTCTTCACCGCCGGCCGCGTGGTGGCGACGTCGGACCTGATCACCGTGCTGCCGCGCCACCTGATCGCTTCCACCGGCATCACCGGCGCGCTGATCACGAAGGAGCTGCCTTTCGACCTGCCGAAAGTGCATGTAGACATGCTGTGGCACGAACGCGATACGCGCAGCCCCGCACACAAGTGGCTGCGTTCGCATTTGTCCGGCACCACGCGCGAGACACTGGCGAAAACCGTGGTGAAGGCGGCATAAACTTTCTCCCGCTCTTCGAGAGAAAAAAGCGGCCGGCTCCCTGATGGGGCCGGCCGTTTTGCCATGAGTGTGCGTTTTGCGAATGCACTGCAAAAAAACGCAAATTCAATCGTTCTCGATATCCTGGTTGGCGTCGTTGCGGATGTAGCCTTCATCGTGGATATCGAACGTGGCGCGCGCGATCGGCTTGCGGTCGAGCGCGGTGACGCGCCAGACGGCCTTGCCGTCCTGCGCGACGATCAGCATCGGCAGCCGGCTCTTCGCGCTCCAGCAGACATGCGTGGCTTGCTGGCCTTGCACGATGTCGTACCACTTGCAGGATTCGAGCGGTTTCGCATCGCCTTCGGGCGCCTTGGCATTCACGATGCGGTACTCGCCCTTCGGATGACGCAGGCCGTGGCCGAGGTCGAACCAGTCGGTGAAGTTGCCGATGCGATAAAGGTTGCTGCGATCGATCTGCGTGAGGATCTTCTTTTTCGTGTCGAGAATGGACAGGCGAAATTCATCGCTGCGCGGCATGCGGAAGGCATAGCTCTCGGCCGCATCGTCGGTGCGGCGCTTGATGCGCCGGTCGCCATCACGCCAGACTTCGAGCTTGTGCTCGACGTCCTTGGTCACGAAGGTGGCATTGAAATGCAAGGAAGAGGGCTCGCCCTTGGTGCTGAAAGCCTGGTCGAATGCGAGGTCCTTGGCGTGGGCTGCAACGGATACTGCGGCGGCCGCGCAGAGCACGGCACACCGCAGCGTCAGCCTCCCTTGGTGTTTGGGAATGGCGTGTTTCAAGTAAAACTCCTGCTTCGATGTTGATCGGACGTGCGCCGCTTTACAGTCATCGGCGCACGTCCTGTTCACTGCAAGACTGCGCTCGCTTACTGGCGCACTGCCTTGGCGTAGTCGAAATAACGATAGGTCTTGCCATCCACCGTCAGGTCCTTGACCGCCAGGTTGATGTTGTAGGTGCCTGCCGACAGCGCCGTATCCTTCGTTGCGCCGGTCGGATCGGTCGGCAGCTCGAAGGCGAGGCCGGTTGCCGGTGAGGCAGGCGCGACGGTCGATGCAGCAACCGTCGGAGCCGACTTGCTGGCCGGCGTGGCCAGCGCTTCATTCAACACGCGACCATCCGCCTGCGGCATGGACAGGCCGAGCAGGTAGGCGACGGTGGGCGCGACGTCCACGTTGCCCGACGGATTGGTAATCGTCTTCGCGCCGAGGAAGGACGGGCCATTGGCGATCAGCGTGTTGTGCACATCCGAAATACCGAAGCTGCCGTGCATGCCGCGCTGGCCGCCGGCGCTTTCGAACTCGATGCCGGGCATGCCCTGGATCGAGGTGTTGTAGTCCCAGTTGAAGGAGACCACCACATCCGGCTGGCCGTTGTTCTGGCGAGTCGCGTTTTCAAGGTTGACCTGCGCCATGCTCAGCGTGCCG
>DASVLM010000150.1:0-3255 GCA_036384875.1 Noviherbaspirillum sp. | reverse complement strand
ATCGCCTTGTCGAATGCGTTCGGAGAGTGCCTGCGCGGCGTTGTGCATGATGTTGAGCACGGCCTGGATCAGCTGCTCCTTGTCGCCGCGAAATTCGGGGACGGAAAGATCATAGTCGCGCCGTATCGTCAGGCCGTTGGGGAATTCCGCGAGGATGAGGCTGCGCACCCGTTCGCATACTTCGTGGATATTGACGTCGCCGACGATGTGCGGCCGCTTGTGCGGCGCGAGCAGCCGGTCCACCAGCGTTTGCAGACGGTCGGCTTCCTTGATGATCACCTGCGTGTATTCGCGCAGTTCCTTCAAGTGGCGCTCGGGCAGCTCGAACTCCAGCAGTTGCGCCGCGCCGCGAATGCCGCCGAGCGGATTCTTGATTTCATGCGCGAGATTGCGGATCAGTTCCTTGTTGGCCTGGCTCTGGTCCAACATGCGCTCTTCGCGATCGAGCTTGAGCTGCTTCACGTTTTCGCGCAGCTCGATCAGCACCGGCGTTTCCGGCCGATCGAGTGCGGTGACGATGACGTGCACATGCAAAGGCTCGCGACCTGCACGCTCCAGCGTCAGGTCGAGCCGCTTGTCGGCGAACTGGTTCTCAACCGCCTGCTGGAAAATCGCGGCCAGCTTGTCGCCATTCAGGAAGAGATCGTCGAGGCGCTGGTGCGTAAGGGTCTTGATGGAGCTCTCGAGCAGGTTTTCGGCCGCAGCATTGACATAGGTAATGCGGCTTTCGGGATCGAGGATGATGACCGCCGAGGACAGGAGGTCGAGCCCTTCAAGGGATGTCGAAGTCGATTTCACAATATTCCAAAAAAAGAAGGCCGCATCACGCGGCCTTTGTCATGCAAGCACCATACCTGCGCCTTACTTGAGGTTGCTGATTTCGCGCTTCAAGGCCTCGATATTCTTCTCGGTACGGTCGATGTCTTCCTTCATCGAAGCCACGCGATCCTGATACTTGGCGTAATTCCGCTCGTCGCCGCGACGGTCGGGTTCACCATTGTTGTAATCCCTCTTCAGGTTCGCCAGCTTCTGTTCCTCGCTTTTCATTTCGTCCAGCAGGATCTGCCGGCGATCGTTATCACGCGCTTTCTGCGTCGTGCCATCGACTTTAGGAAAATCCGCAGGCGAGCTTCCGGGGCGCACCGATGCCGTCTGCGTGCCCTTCTTTGCCGAAGGCGGTGCGGGGATCATGGTAATGCCGGGGAGATCGACCTTCTTGCAACCTTTGGTGATGCCGGTGTTCTTGTACTCGCGCTTGCCGTGCTCGTCCACGCAAAGATAAACCTCGCTCTGTGCGTGTGCGGCGTTCGCCACAACCAGCAAGGCGAGCATGCCGAAGAGGTGATGCTTCATGATGTTGTTTGCAGGAACCTGTGTTGGATCACTAGTTTAGGATAAGAATCAAGGCTTTACAAACGCTTGTGCGAGCAGCACATCAAAGCGTGCCGCCGCGGCAAAAAAAACGGGGAAGACCGAAGTCTTCCCCGCCTTGTATTGCGATGGTACGACGATTACAGCGAGTAGTACATGTCGAACTCGACCGGGTGGGTCGTCATGCGGAAGCGCTGGACTTCCTGCATCTTCAATTCGATGTAGGCATCGATCATCGTGTCGCTGAACACGCCGCCGCGGGTCAGGAATTCGCGGTCCTTGTCCAGATACTCGAGCGCCTGTTCCAGCGAGGAGCACACGGTCGGGATCTTCGCATCTTCTTCCGGCGGCAGGTGGTACAGGTCCTTGGTCGCTGCTTCGCCCGGGTGGATCTTGTTCTGCACGCCGTCCAGGCCGGCCATCAGCAGAGCCGAGAAGCAGAGGTACGGGTTGGACAGGGGATCCGGGAAGCGCGCTTCAACGCGGCGGCCCTTCGGATTCGCAACGTGCGGAATACGGATCGATGCAGAACGGTTCTTGGCAGAGTAAGCCAGCTTCACCGGAGCTTCGAAGCCCGGAACCAGGCGCTTGTAGGAGTTGGTGCCCGGGTTGGTGATGGCGTTCAGCGCGCGAGCGTGCTTGATGATGCCGCCGATGTAGTACAGCGCGAACTCGGACAGGCCGGCATAGCCGTCGCCTGCGAACAGGTTCTGGCCGTCCTTCCATACGGACTGGTGCACGTGCATACCGGAACCATTGTCGCCGACGATCGGCTTCGGCATGAAGGTGGCGGTCTTGCCGTAGGTGTGGGCGACGTTCCAGATCACGTACTTCAGGTTCTGGGTCCAGTCGGCGCGCTCCACCAGCGTGGAGAACTTGGTGCCAAGTTCGTTCTGGCCGGCGCCTGCCACTTCGTGGTGGTGCACTTCAACCGGGATGCCCATGGCTTCAAGGATCAGAGACATTTCGGAACGCATGTCCTGGAAGCTGTCGACCGGGGGAACCGGGAAGTAGCCGCCCTTGACCGACGGACGATGGCCGGTGTTGCCGCCTTCGAACTCACGGTCGGTGGACCAGGAAGCTTCTTCGGAATCGACTTTCACGAAGCAGCCGGACATGTCGATCTTCCAGCGCACGCTGTCGAAGATGAAGAATTCGGGTTCCGGGCCGAAGTAGGCGGTGTCGCCCAGGCCGGAGGACTTCAGGTAGGCTTCAGCGCGCTTGGCGATGGAACGCGGGTCGCGGTCATAGCCCTTGCCATCGGACGGCTCGATGACGTCGCACTGCATGAACAGCGTCGTCTCTTCCATGAACGGGTCGATGTTCGCGGTGTTCGCATCCGGCATCAACAGCATGTCGGACGCTTCGATACCCTTCCAGCCCGCGATCGAAGAACCATCGAACGCGTGGCCCGACTCGAACTTGTCCATGCCGAACTGCGACACCGGAACGGTGACGTGCTGTTCCTTGCCACGGGTGTCAGCGAAACGAAAGTCGACGAATTTCACTTCGTTTTCTTTCGCCATCTTCAAGACGTCTGCGGGCGTCATTGCCATGCGAATCTCCTAAAATGAGCAAAGTGGTACGGGGGAGTGATGCAGTTTTTTGGTTGTGAGCCCCACTCTGCGCACGGCACCGGTGTGCGCGACTGCAGAAATGCGACCAAAACTCAGCCGGAGATGATAGCAGATTCCATGCCACCATCTTTTTGAAAAACGTATTTTGTGCACTGTCAGGAAGCTGTGCATTTAGACGCAAATAGTGCCAAGATGAAATGAAGATGGCACAAGAAGTTGGCCAACAGGCAAGCACCAAAATAGTGCAATATCGCCGCGACGCACCAAAATAAATCACCGCGCAGCTTTAGTTCGAATAATCGCACCT
>DASVLM010000149.1:0-6290 GCA_036384875.1 Noviherbaspirillum sp. | reverse complement strand
GTGGTGGTCATGTTTCAGGTTCCTTTGTTCGTCGCATTCGTTGAATTCGTGCCTGCGGATTGCTGCATCCGATCGGCGGTTATGGTTTGGAAAGGACGCCGATGCTTGCCATTGGTCTGCACTTGGTTGCCTGCATTTGGTGCTCGCCAGGACGTCATCTCCTGATATGCATTACATCACTCCCGCCCTGCATGAATGCACCGTTCTGGGGGCGCCCAAACACAGAATCGGTGGTATTTGCGGTACCGCTCGGCATAAATCGCTGCGTCCTGGGCCTGCTGCATCGGCATCGCTGCCGCAGCGGTGCTTTTCCCCTCTGAAAGGAGGGCACGGCATGCCGCAGCAGAAAATGCCGAGCTCTGCATCTCAGGCATCCTTCGCGAAATCGACCAGCACGCTCTTGATGCGCAGGTTCGCTTCGTAGGCCTGGCGTCCGAGGTCCTTGCCGATGCCGGAGCGCTTGTAGCCGCCGGTCGGGATCACGAAGTCCGAGGTGCGGCCGTAGCGGTTGATCCATACCGTGCCCGCCTCGATGCCGCGCGCCATGCGCAATGCGCGGCCGATATCGGCGGTGTGCACGCCGGCAGCGAGGCCGTATTCCGGATGGTCGGCCAGCATCAGCGCTTCGTCCTCATCGTCGAAGACCTGCACTGTGATCACCGGCCCGAAGATTTCGCCTTTTACCGCTTCCATGCGGGAATGGACATTGGTGATGATGGTCGGCTGGTAGAACGCGCCGTCATTCCCGGTCTCCATGCGCTTGCCGCCGGCAACGATACGGCCGCCGTCGGCCGCCGCGCGCTGCACGATGCCGTCGATGCGCTCCATTTCCCGCATCGAAATGATCGGACTCAAGGTCGTGTCGATATCCCAGGTGTTGCCCGCCTTGAGTTCGGCGAAGATCGCGGTCAGGCGCTCGATGAAGCGGTCCGCGATGGAACGCTGCACGATCAGGCGCGAGCCGGCCACGCACACCTGGCCGGCGTTGAGCGTGATGGCGCGCGCAACGGTGCGCGCGGTTTTTTCGAAGTCGGGCACGTCGGCGAACACCACTTGCGGGCTCTTGCCGCCCAGCTCCAGCGTCACCGACTTGGTGCCGTTTTCCGCGCACGCGGCCATGATGGCGGCGCCGGTCCGGGTCGAGCCGGTGAAGGTCACTTTCGAAATCTTCGGATGGCGGCACAGGGCATCGCCGGTGGTGCGGCCGTCACCCTGCACGACGTTGAAGATGCCGTTCGGCATGCCGGCCTCGATTGCCAGTTCGGCAAGGCGCAGTATGCTGAACGGCGTCATCTCGGACGGCTTGCGAACGACGGCATTTCCAGCTGCCAATGCCGGCGCCACCTTCCACGACCCCATCACGAGAGGCAGGTTCCAGGGCGCGATGGCGCCGATGACGCCATAGGGTTCCGCAATCGTCATGCCGAGATGGTCGGTGCGGGTCGGCGCGACTTCGCCGCCGATCTTGTCGGCCCACTCCGCGAAGAAGCGGATGCCTTCCGCGGTGAACGGCACGTCCCAGCTCGCCGCATCCTTGACGGTGCGCGTCGAGCCGATCGCTTCGAGCGGCGCCAGCGTCTTCACGTCGGCATCGATGAGGTCGGCCCAGCGACGCAGGATGCGTGCGCGGTCGCGCGGGGCGCAACGCGCCCAGTCGCTGGTCTTGTAGGCGCGCCAGGAGTCCTGCACTGCCTGGTCGACGAGGCCCGCGTCGGCCACCGGCAAGCCGGCGTAAGTTTTACCGTCGGATGGACGCTTCACATCCATCGTGCCGGCGCCACCTTCCACATGGCGTCCGCCGATAAAATGCGCGCTGCGCACTGCCACCTGATCCGGATCGAAGCTGTCCATTTAATTTCCTTTCCATGCAATGCAAAAAGGGATCGGCGCAGGAAATGCCTGGCCGATCCAAATGACTCCAGGGGCCGCCCTGGGAGGCCTTGCCCCCGCAGAAATTGTAGGTTCGGCCACGAAGCATTTTGTGCCGTCTCGCCTGATCGCCACGGCACAAGCTGTCGTTCTGGCACGGCAGACAGGGGATCATTGCGAATTGCGTTTACCCCCATGCCAAGCCGCCCAAGCCTGTGGCAAGATGGCGGCAATCGTTAGAGTCCATGGCATCCCGCGAGCCGCGAAATCAAAGCTGAAATCGGCAACGCGGCAGGCGACGCAGACAAGGAGCAAAGGATGAGAGATCAGAATGCGAACGTAGTTGCTGCCGTCCATTACCGCAGGATGACGGCGGACGACCTGCCGGCGGCGCACAAGCTGTCGCTGTCGGCGCGGTGGCCGCACCGGCTGGACGACTGGAAATTCATCCATGAACTGGGCGAAGGGATCGTCGCCGAAGACGAATCCGGCATTGTCGGCACGATCATGTGCTGGCTCCACGGACCTGACTATGCCTCGCTCGGCATGATCATCGTATCGCCCGACCACCAGCACCAGGGCATCGCGAAAGAACTGGTTTCCCGCATCCTCAAGGTAGCCGGCGACCGCACAATCCTGCTGAATGCCACCGCGAGCGGCCTGCATTTGCTTGAGGGCTTCGGCTTCGTGCAGAACGGCTGGATTCACCGCCACCAGGGCAGCGTCTTCCGCACGCCATTCGTATCGCTCGGCTCAGGCGAGCGGATCCGGCCGATCAGCCAGCGCGACGAATCCGCGCTGGCGGACATGGCGAACCGCTCGACCGGTATGCCGCGCGCCACCGTGATCAAGCACTTGTTGACGGTGGCCGACGTCGTCGCCATCGACCACTACGGCGAACTGATTGCTTTCGCGGCGCTGCGCAAGTTCGGGCTCGGCTATGTCATTGGTCCGGTCGTCGCACCCGATGCAGACCGCGCCAAGGCCCTGATCGCCCACTGGGCGGGCACACACGCCGGTTCGCTCGTGCGTGTCGACGTGCCGCACAGCAGCGGCCTCAGCCCCTGGCTCATCGAGATGGGCCTGGTCCAGGTCGACGAGACGGTGAACTCGATGGTACGGGGCGAACCGCCGCGACCCGACCCGTCGATCACGCGCTACGCACTGCTCAGCCAGTCGCTGGGCTAGATTATCGAAACGCAACGGCGGGCAGGAAGAATGCCCGCCTCCTGTTCAGACACTGCTTCCCGGTGGGACTCGTTACGTCCCTTCGCCACGGAAGAGACGACGCACAAGGAAAACGCCATGACCACCCAGACCATAGCTACCGCAATCACTTACCGCCGCATGACCGAAAGCGACCTGGCCGGCGCCCATGTGCTGTCGCAAGCTGTGCGCTGGCCGCATCGCCTCGAAGACTGGCAATTCGTGCTTCGTCTTGGCATCGGCTATGTCGCGGTGGAAGGCGATACCGTGGTCGGCACCGCGCTGTGCTGGAAGCAAGGCGACAAGACCGGCACGCTGGGCGTGATCATCGTCTCGCCCGACCACCAGGGCAAAGGCATCGGCCGCAAGCTGATGAACCTCGTCTTGGAAGAACTCGGCGAGCGCTGCACGGTGCTGATCGCCACCCAGGCCGGGCAACCGCTCTACGAAAGCCTCGGATTCAAGGCCATTGGCACCATTCACCAGCATCAGGGAACAATGGCAAGCGTCGCTCCCGTTACTCTCTCCGAAGGGGCGAGCGTCCGCCTGGCCAAAGCGGATGACATCGCCAGCATCATCGCGCTCGCGAACCGCGGCACCGGCATGTCGCGCGACGAGATACTGCAACAGCTGCTGCCGATCGCAGAATGCGCGGTGCTGGAACGCCAGGGTCAGCTTGAGGGCTTCGCCGTCATGCGCCGCTTCGGCCGCGGCCATGTGATCGGGCCTTTGGTGGCGCCGGACAGCGAATCCGCGAAGGCATTGATTGCGCATTGGTCCGATGCCTATGCCGGCTCTTTCGTGCGATTGGATGTCACGGGCGACAGCGGCCTGGGTGCGTGGCTCGCGGAGGCGGGGCTGGTGCAGGTGGATACCGGCGTTACGATGGCGCGCAATGGCGTGCCGGCGCAGGATGAAACCGTCAAGCAATTTGCCATCATCAATCAGGCGCTTTGCTAAAAACGAAAAGCAGATTATGTTCGGTTGCAAGCCACACTTTTCTCTCTTGGATGCCAGTCTTTGATCGCTTGTGCCGTGACGTGGTGCGAGAATGAAATCCTATGTGGCTGCTCCGGTCGTAAAGTGAAGGCTGAATTCACGACTGGAGCCTAGAATGGACAAGCAAAAAGAATTGGATGCATCGGAACGGCGCAGTGCGCGCTGGTTCCGCAAGAACGACCTGCCGGGTTTCATACATCGTTCGACTCTCGCCGCCGATGGCTGGAGCCGGCAGGACCTGATTGAGCGGCCGGTGGTCGGCATTCTGAGTACCTGGTCCGACCTCAACCCCTGCAACTTGAATCTGCGTGCACTCGCCGTCAAGGTCCGCGAAGGCATCCTCGAGGCAGGCGGCATTCCCTTCGAAGTGCCGATGATGTCGATCAGCGAGAATCTGATCAAGCCGAGCTCTTTCCCGTTTCGCAACCTGCTGTCGATGGACGTGGAAGAAACCATCCGCGGCTACCCTTTCGATTCCGTGGTCTTGCTCGGCGGCTGCGACAAGACCCAGCCGGGCCTGCTGATGGGCGCGGCGAGCGCCAACGTGCCCGCCATCGTGCTCAATAGCGGTCCGGCGACCCCGCGTTCGATGTCCGGCGGGCCATTGGCCACTGCCACCGGCGTCTGGCGCTTTGTCGACCAGATGCGAGCCGGAAACCTGTCAACCGCTGAATTTGAACAGTTCGAATGCAGCGTCATGGGTTCGCCCGGCCATTGCAGCGAGATGGGCACCGCCTCGTCGATGTCGACGATTTGCGAAGCCCTCGGCCTTTCACTGGCCGGCAGCAGCCTGATACCGTCCACCGACGGGCGGCGCAGCCAGTTCGCCAAAGAAACCGGCCGCCGTAGCGTAACGATGGCACGCACCGGCAGCCCGACGCCGGCCCAGGTCCTGGATGAGCGCGCATTCGACAACGCAATCGCCTTGCTGTGTGCCGTTGGCGGATCGACCAATGTGATCGTCCACCTGCTTGCGCTCGCCGGACGGGTCGGCGTGCCCCTCACGCTCGAACGCTTCGATGCCATCGCGCGGCGCGTGCCGCTGATCGCCAACGTCCAGCCGGCCGGCGAGTTCCTGACCGAACGGCTGATGACGGCGGGCGGCGTGCCTGCGTTGCTCAAAACGCTCGCCCCCTTGCTGCACCTGGACGCGCGTACCGTTGAAGGAAAAACGATAGGCGAGATCGCGGCAGAGGCCGAGGTGCTGGACAAGCAAGTGATCCGGCCGCTGGATGAACCAGTGAAGGCCGGCGAAAGCATCATCGTGGTCAAGGGCAGCCTGGCGCCGGATGGCGCCGTCATCAAAGCCTGCGCCGCGGACCGCAATCTGTTCCAGCACCGCGGTCGGGCAGTGGTGTTCGAGGACGTACAGTCGCTGGCGGACCAGATCGACGACCCGGCACTCGGGATCGATGAAAACAGCGTGCTGATACTGCGTAACGCAGGCCCGGTGGGCGCTGCGATGCCGGAATGGGGAATGCTCCCGATTCCGCGCCGGCTGATGGAAAAGGGCGTCATGGACATGGTGCGGATCTCCGACGCGCGCATGAGCGGCACTGCCTACGGCACGGCGATTCTGCATGTGTCGCCCGAAGCGGCCGCCGGCGGACCGCTGGCTTGCGTGCGCACCGGCGACATGATCGAGCTGGACGTCGCCGAGCGCCGGCTCGACATCCTGGTCAGCGCTGAGGAAATGGAAAAACGGCGCGCCGAGTTGCCACCGCGCGTCGAGCGTCACACCCGCGGTTATCGCGCGATGTTTGCCCGTAATGTCGAGCAGGCGCACCTCGGATGCGATTTCGGTTTCCTGCGCGGTTCGAATGCCGACACGCTGCCTGAAGGCCTGTTTGAGGGCTGGGTCGGCGGCTGGTAAGGCACTGCGCAGGAAAACATCATCAAATTCATGGAGTTTCAATGAGTGTTCTTTACAGATCGGACGCGCCACGCGCAGCGGCATGGGCGCGCTACTTTGCCGAGCACGCGCCCGACCTTGATTTTCGGGTGTGGCCCGACACCGGCGACCTTGAGCAGGTCGAGTACCTGATTGCATGGCAGGCGCCGGGCGACTTCCTTGCTTCACTGCCCAATCTGAAGGTGCTGTTTTCATCCGGGGCCGGCATCGACCATATCGACTTCTCGGCGGTCCCGCCGCAGGTGCAGGTGGTGCGCATGGTCGAACCCGGCATCATCAACGGCATGATCGAATATGTGACGAT
>DASVLM010000148.1:0-2876 GCA_036384875.1 Noviherbaspirillum sp. | reverse complement strand
TCCACTTCGTACTTGATCGGATCCGCGTTCATCGGGATCTCGATGATGACGTTGAAATCGTTCGGCACATCGCGGCCGGCAGGAACGTTACTCAGGCTCATGTTGCTCTCTCAAGTGATTGAAAATCCGTATCTCGTGATTATAGCGGTATTCAGAGGCGAATTTTGCATCGCAACACGACACAATCATTCAGGCAGGTCAAGGATTTTTATCGGCAATGCGGCGCCGAAAAGCACCGGCTTGCGGTTAGATGAGGGTTGAAAGCGCGCAGTTGCGATAGTGCGCAGCCGCCTCTTCCGTTTGACCGAGCGCCTCGTGCATTTGCGCCAGTTTCAGGTGGGCTTCGCGCACCGTCGTGGAATCGGTCGCGTCGGACAGTGCCTGATCGAGGTAGCGCTGTGCCTTGCCCCAGAGTTTCTGGCGCAGGCAAAGCGAACCGAGTGTCAGCGCAAGTTCCGGATCGCTGGGCCGGGCAGCTACCCATTCCTCGCAGCGCTCGATTTGAGCCAGCAATGCGGCCGAACCCTCCGCCGCCGCCGAATTGCGGTAGGCGCACACCAGACGGTCGTCCCACTCCGTCGCCAGTGCCTTTTCCACCACGGTACGCGCTTCGTCGTGCAAGCCCGCTGCATTGAAAGCCTTCGCCGCGCGTTCGGCAACGAAGGGCCGCAGTCGGTCTTCCGCCGGAACAGAAGCCCATATGCGGCGAATCGACTCGGCATCGCTCGCCTGGTTCGACAGCAAGTCGTCATAAGCAAGCTCGCTCAGGCGACGAGACAGCGCTGGGTGCAGCGCATTGCGCTTGTCGAGCAGGCGTACGAGGCGCAAGACTTCCGGCCAGTTGCGCGCGCGCTGATTGGCCTTGAGTGCCAGCCGCAAGGCCTGAATATGGCGCGTGCCGCTGGCATTGAGTTCGCGCACGGCTGCCAGTGCATTGTCATGCTGCTGGCTGTCGACCGCGAGTTCCATGACTGTCATCAGGCGCGCAGTCTTCAGGGAAGCATCATCGCCTACCTTGGCAATCCATGAGTCGCGTCGATCCATCTGGCCCATGCGGTGGGCGGCACGCGCACCGATCAACGACGCGAGCCCGGCATTTTCCGGGGATTCCGCAGCACGCGCAGCAGCCTTTTCCGCGTGACCGAAACGTCCTTCAAACAAGGCCTTCAATGCCTCGCGCAATGCGCGGTTGCCTTCGCGCTCGCGCTTGTCGCGGCGGTAGGTCGCAACGCGCTGCGGCATTTGCTGCGCGCTGCGCAGCGCATTGATCACGGTGAACAACACGATGAACAGCAATGCTGCCAGCACGATGAACAGGTTCAGCGACAGGTCGACCCGATAAGGCGGATAGAAGAGGACGACGTTGCCCGGGTTGAAGCGCGCGCCGACCGCAAGTCCGATCGCCGCTGCAAACAGGATGACTAGCGAGAGGAAGATACGCATTTATGGCTTCGCCTTGTAGTTGCGCACCGCATTCAGGCTCTCGGCCAGCGTCGGCATTTCGATCGCCAGATTGCTCGACTGCACCTGGCGCAGCATGGCCTGCGCGGCCTGCGTCTGCTTGGCGCGCGTATCGAAATACTTGCCGATCACATCCTGGGCCGCAAGCAGATCGCTGCGGAAAGCAGCCTCATTGCGCGTCAGGAGCGCCAGGCGCGCATTCAACAGGCGCAGCTTGAGATTTTCGCGTGCATAGTAGGCTTGCGTGGGAGAGAGCAACAAGGCATCCGGCTCTTCTACGCTGCGCACGCGGATCAGTTGCCGCATCTCGCCCCACATCTCGCTGGTCCAGCTGTTCCACTTGTCTTGCAAGGTGGCGAGCCAGTCAGAACCGGTATTTACCTTGTTCGCCGGGCTCTTTACATCCACCCGTGCAGGCCGACGCGACGGTTTCGGTTGGGTCGCTGCCTGCACCGGTTTTTCGTCCGACAGCAGCGGCATATGATCGATCTGGCCGATCACGCTATCGAGGCGCAACGCGATTCCAGTGAGATCCACCGCCGGCAGCGCCTTCAGACGCTCAAGGTCATGCCCGATCGCGCGGCGGATGACGATGAATTGCGGCTTATCGGAACGAGCCAGACGAGAATCAGCGTTTTGCAGCGCAATGATCGCGCCCTGCACGTTGCCGGCAAGCTGCAATTGCTGGCTGGCGGTAGACAGCACTTGTTCGATTTCCGCCAGCGCCCAATCGTCGCGATTTCGGACCAGCTCCTGATACAACTGCTCCAGCGCAACTTGCTGTCCTTGCGCCTCGATTTGCTTGTTTTCCAGCACGCTGAGCTTGGACTGCATTTCCTTGCTGCTGTCCTGCACCGACTTCACGATCGCCTTGGTTTCGGTGTTGACCGTTTCGCCGGCTTTCAGGCGTTGCGCCACCTCTTCGCGAAGGGCGCTGATTTCGTGCTGCGACGTCCACCACTGGCCGGCCAGCAGGACCGCCAACACGGCGATGGAAGCATAGGCTGGCCGCAGCGTTTGCCGCGCCACTGGTGATTTGTCATTCTGCAAAGCAGCTTGGGCAGCCGTTGGCGTGGCACCGGCCGCTTCTTTTTGCCGAGCGGGCGCTTCGCTGGTTTCGTTGGAAGATGGCAATTCGTTCATGGACGGGATTGTAACGCGGCTAATATGGCTTCGTCGCCGGAAGCGGTCTGCGTGATTGCCTGAAAGCCAAGCTCGCGCGCAGTTTCGGCAATACGGACATGGGGCACGACAAGATGTTGCTGTTGCAATTTCACCACGTCATTCGGCCCTCCAAGCTCGTGCACCATACCGATCAGAATCCGCAGCGCTTCGGAGCTGGTGATGATCCAGTCGCCCTGCGCATCAATCAATTGCGACAGTTGCCGGCGCTTTGCATCGTCGAGTTCGGGAGC
>DASVLM010000147.1:0-4261 GCA_036384875.1 Noviherbaspirillum sp. | reverse complement strand
TGCGCTAGCCGATCGCGCAGCACATTGCGATTGGCCAGGCCGGTCAGCGTGTCGCGGTTCGCCTGGAATTCGAGTTCGGCCTGATAGCGCTTGGTCGCTGTGATGTCATACAGCGCGACCACGAAATTCCTCACTTCGCCGCTCTCGTCACGCACCGGGGCGACATAGACATCGCTCCAGAACAGATCGCCATTCCTCGTATAAGTGCGCAGCACCGCATGCCCCTCGCGACGCTCGCGAGCGCATGCCTGCATCTCCTTGATCGCAGGCTGCTCGAGGTCGTCTGCCCACAGCAAGCTCAGGCTGCGTCCGGTGACTTCATCCGACTGGTAACCGGTAATCCGCTCGAAGGCGGGATTGACGTACTCGACAGGATAATGCGGTGCCGCCGCACTGGTCAGGATGACCGCGTTCGCACTCGCCTCGATGGCACGCTGCCGCAACTGCAGCGCTTCCTCCACGCGCTTGCGGGCAGCGATGTCCTCCACCAGCAAGGCATTGGCTTCACGCAGTTCGGCAGTACGCTGATTGACCAGGTTCTGAATGCGGCGCGCCCGCATGCTTGTCGCCTGGAGGTACGCGGCGAGCAGGAGGCTGCCGACGACGCCGGCAATCAGTCCATAGAGCGAACCGTTGTTGCGCGCCGTAAGCGCAACCGGTGCGGCAGTTACCACGATATGCCAAGGCTGACCGGCAACGGAGAACGTGTGTTCGATCGGCGTCGCGTAGTCGTGGAACAGCCATGCCGGCAGGCCTGCGGTCTCTGGCTCGGGAGAGAAATCGCCGTCTGCGAAGGCGAGATACCGTGTGTCGGCAACGCGATCGGCATAGACGCGCACACCGATGCGCGGATCGTTCAACAGCCCGTGGACGCGCAAGGTCTTGTCGATCATGTCCCTGGCGTTGAATACTGCCGCAGTGTCGCCGATAGTCGCGGCGCGGCGGGCAGCGGCGTCAGTCAAAGCCGCCCCATGACGATAAACCGGCATGACAACGAGGAATCCGCGCAACTTCCCGCCATCCTGCGCCAGCGTCAAGAGGCCTGAGGAATATGGATTCCCGGTCGACGCCGCGCGGTCCACAGCATTCATCAGCCCGATGTTCGGCGACACGTCGAGGCCCAGCACGATTTCATTCCCGGCAAACGGTTCGATATAGTCGACGACATAATGGCGCGGGCGCATTGCGGCGCGGACGGGTTTCCCCTGCCGCAGTTCATTCATCTTCTGGCCGGCTCGAATGGCGTCCAGATTCTTTTCAAATGACGCGCGGTCCTTCTCATTAACGTAACGATGAAAATTGAAGGCACGGATATAGGGATGCTGCTCTATCAACGGCTGCGTGAAGACGTGGAACTGCTTGCGACTTACGGGCTCGATGGTTGCAAACAGGCCGTTGAGGACCTTGAGTACCTGGACTGCGCCCTCCAGTTGCTGTTGCACGGTATCCATGCGAATGCGCGCACGCTGGCGAAAATCCAGTTCGACTTTGTCATGCTCAAGGCGGCGCAAGCCGCCGAAAAGTACGGCGGTAGCGGCGAGACCGATGAGCAGCGCCAGCAATGCTGCGACCGAGACACGAAAAGAACGGGTGCGAGGCATAGGAACCCGGTGTAAGGTAAGCCGGCGGCATGTGGCGGCGCGGCCCTGCAAAATGAATCGAAGCTAAGAGTAGTTCATTTATTTCCCTTGGGAAAGACTTTTCCAAAAAAATAGTGTCCTTTAACCGGATTTGTCGCACGCCATCAACGTATAACTTGTCGATCGCGTGGAGGGTCCAAACCATGTGTCGCTTTACGAGCTGTAACTATCAGTTGATAACAACGTGGTGCTTTCGCAGCCCGCTGCAACCGGTGTTCGACACCTTGTTCGATTCCCTGCGCTGGCCGGAGTGGTGGCCCGGCGTAGAAATGGCGGAAGAGCTTTTCGCAGGAAATGCGGACGGCACTGAAAGCATCCGTCGCTATCACTGGAAAAGTCTGTTGCCGTACCGGTTGAGTTTTGATGCGACCGCTGCGAGGATCGAGCCACCCTTCCTGCTGGAAGGCACGGTGAATGGGGATTTACGCGGCAGGGCAAGATGCCTGCTTGCCCATAGCGATGGCATAACCAGTGTGCGGTTTGAATGGTACGTACGCACTACAAAAGCCTGGATGAACCTGCTGGCACCAATGGCGCACATGTTATTTGCGTACAACCATCGCATGCTGATGGAAAGAGGCGCGCGGGCATTGGCAGGCCGGCTCGGCGTTGAACTGCTTGCAGTCGAGTACAACGAACAGCCGTTGGAACAAAGAAGGCCTGTTGACGACTGAAAATAACTGGAAAAGTGGGGGAAAGCCGTGTGACAGCGGGGATGACGACAGGGTCAAGCCTTCTTTTCACCGGGCTCTGGCAACAGGCAGGCGTCGACAACCTGCAAGTCGTTGTCCTTCGCGAAGTTGACCACAAAGTGATAAGCCAGCGGTTCGATCTTGCGCAATTCCTCGCTCACGACAACCGACTTCACGCCGCCCAGGACAGTAGGACGTACGTAGGGAGAATACTGCAAGTGGGCATGCCTGCCGCCAGAGCCTTCCGGCCGAAAGCAGGACATCACGCCGCACAAGCGCTCGGCCCAGTCACTTGGACGGAACTGGCGGCCGTCGCTGGTGAGGCCCTGGATGAAAAACTCGCTCGCGGGTGTTTTACGATCGTTGTTGGAATCGGCCATGTGTGCGGCTTTCCTCTCTAGCGGTGCGGTTGCGGCGAGTAGCCGGTCGGGTGACGATGACACTTTGCGAAACCGACTGCATTTCCGGCGCCATTATGCAGCGCCAAGCTTTCAAAATTCTTGCATATTATATCTTATAGAAGAGTTGAAGTGAAACAATATCCCACGATGTGAAAAATACAAGGCAAAAAAACGAATGCCCATGTATTGCCGCAGACGGCAATACACAAGGTAGGCCAGATCGGAAGTTATGCAAGCCCGCTATGGAGCGGCCTGCGATGGGCCGGGAATTATCCCAGCCAGACTGCAAACGAGAGCAGGAGCAGCAATAGCATCCACAGCAGGAGTGCGCGCCAGACCAGGCCGACTGTACTCTGCAGCGCGCGCGCATTCGCCTCCTCTCCCGGCGGCGTCTCCGGCTCGAAGCTTCCTGCATCCACGGCAGACGTATCGGCAGATGGCAGGTCGGCAGCGTGTTCAGCCGGCGACCCAAGCCGCAAACCCATGGCGCCACCGCCAGCGGAGAGGATGATGCCGATGGCCTCATCCTTCCAGCGATGTGCGAAGTTGCGCCAGGAATATACCGCATCCTCGAAGTTGCCGACCACCGCAAAAGCCACCGCCGTCAGGCGCGCGGGAATCCAGTCGATCCAGTAAAAGGCCTGCGAGGCAAATTTGCCGAATGCTTCGTTACGCATGTGTTCCGGCTCGTTCCAGGCGCGAGCGAGATATTCGGCGACGCGGTACATCACCGCGCAAGCCGGGCCGACCGGCATCAGGAACCAGAAGAACACGCCGAATACATTGCGGTGCGTGGTCACCAGTGCATTTTCGACCGACACCCTTGCAAGTTCCGACGTGTCCATGGCACGTGTGTCTTGCTTGGTCCATTCGGCAAGCAGCTTGCGCGCGGTCGCGTCATCTCCATTGTTCAAGGCGAGCTGGATCGAGGTGAAGTAGTGGGAATAGTGACGAAAACCGAGCGTGAGATAGACGATGAGGATGTTCCATGCCAGCGCCGCAAACGGGCTGAGCTTCATCAAGCAGACCCAGTACAACAACGCCACTGGCAGCATCATTGCGACCATCATGGCCAGCCACGCCAGTCGGCCATGATGTACCTGACCTGCGTTGAACCATGCCTCCATCCGTGCCGCCAGTTGCTTGACCGCCGCATAGATCGGATTGTCGGCACGCAGCGGCTTGAGCTGTTCGATCAGCAACGCACACAGGATGGAGAGAAATGTCATCAGGCAACCTTGGATTTCATGTAGGCGATACGATAACGCAGCGCATTGCGAGAATCAAACCCGCTTTCCGCTTCCGCCTTGAGCCGTAAAGAGACGCAGCGGCGCTATTGCATGGTCAAGCGCGCAGAAAGTGGTAGAGATTACGCAGCATGCCTGCTGTCGCACCCCAGATGAAGAATCGATCGTAAGGCATTGTGTAAAAAGTGCGCGTACCCATGCCGTTCGGGAGTTCGAAGGTACGGCGCTGGTGGTTTGCTCCATCCATCAGGAAAACCAATGGCACTTCGAAGATTTCGGCG
>DASVLM010000146.1:0-2391 GCA_036384875.1 Noviherbaspirillum sp. | reverse complement strand
GAAATTTCAAACGGAAGAATTGGGGAGTATCTATCCGGCAGTGACAATTGGAGCAGCTCCGGATGGACCCAAGGTCGATTGTCCGACCTGCAGCCGGCCAATGCGCCGTATCAAGGGGCCCAAAGGATTTTTCTGGGGATGCACGGGCTACAACGATGGTTGCAAGACTACGCTACCCGATGACAACGGCAAGCCCGGCGTAAGGCAGCCGGCAAATTCGGAAGTTGGTGCCGGAAATCAGCCTGCTGGAGCGGTCTATCCCTGTCCGCAATGTCGCAAGCCACTGCGTCAGCGCAAAGGCCCTAGCGGGCCGTTTTGGGGCTGTACGGGGTATCCAGACTGCAAGCACACTCAGCCCGACGTCGATGGCAAGCCGGGCGTCCGCGCGACCGATGTCGCCGGCAAGTCGAGCTATGCCGATTCGCATCCGCGGCCAGCGGCGCTGGCGCCGAAAGCGGGAAAAGTCGGCGATGCATGCCCTGATTGCAAGACTGGCCTGCTGATCTCCAAAACAATGCCGAGCACGGGCAAGGCCTTCATCGGCTGTAACCGTTTCCCGACGTGCCGCTTTTTCAAGTGGCCCGACAAATAGCCCCCGACAAATTGCCCTGTAGAGAGCAGCCGTTACAACGACGGTCGTTCGAACTGATTGAACTTCGACCGAAAGGGAATGCAATGAAACTTTTGACAGTATGGTGCTGGCTATATGCGGTTATCGGCACGGTATACTTTGCCTTGTATGAGGCTGGCGCAGATATCGTGACGCGATATGCGGTTGGGCCGTTGTGGGTGCTGATGGTCACAGCACCGATTGCGTTGTTTATTTTGGTGCTCCTGCCTGTCCTCCGCAAAATGGCGGCCGCCACCTGCGTTGGGGCAGAGGAAAATGCAACTCGAAAGAAAACTCGCATTTTGCAGCGCACGCGGGACATCGGACTCTAAAAATTGGATCGACGACATGTACGTCGACCTCTGGACTCACATTTAAGGAATCGGTATGCCAAACGTCGTGAATGCGACAGAAATTTTCGGATCTCGAAAATGCCGACCAGGCACACTCGCCCAACATCCGGAACATGGAATCGTGCGCGTGGTGCGTGCCGCCGGCGGCGCGCGTACCATCGAGGTTGAGCGTCGCGTGCTCCCGGATCTGGAGCCGAGCACCGAAGATCTGCCGGCGGGAATCACTCCGGATCAGGTGCTGGCCAGCGAGCGCATTTTCGTGTCCGAGCTGGATGTTCTCGTGAGTGACCTGGTCGAACTGGATCCATTTAGAGATATGGAGCCGGCAGAACAGGGGACCGTGTTGACGGCCTCGTTCGCCGGCCGGCCGTATTGACAAGCAATTTTTTTTCGGATTACACTGGGCGCACTCTTAGTCGTTACGTCACACGTAACAGCCCTTGAGTTGCTGGCAACAGCGCCCTTTTAGCCGTTCGGCTCCACCAGTTGTTGTGGGACGGCGTCCGCGCAAGCGGTCTGGAGTTTTCATCTTACCTTCACCCACTGGGGATACGCTATCCCTAATGGGGCATGGTGTGTCCCCTTTTTCTTTGCTCAAAGGAGAACACCATGTCTACCACTCAAAACCAAGCTCAAGTTTCCAACTACATCAACCTGACTACCGAAGGTATCGGTTATTTGTCCCGCGTTCGTGTCGTGACACCGAAGCGTTCCAAGGAAGGTTTCTTGGCATGCACGATCAACGCCATGCACGGGAACAAGGACGATAAGGATGGTATTCAGTACGTCAAATTCGATGTCCGCGTTAGCGGCGCGAAAGCGATTGAAGTCGTTGAAAAGCAGTTGATGGCAGCAGCAAACAACAAGGACGATAAGGTCCTCGTTTCTTTCAAGATCGGTGATTTCTACATCGACACCTTTACGTATGAGAAAGGTGAAAGGGCCGGCCAAACCGGTACTTGCTTGAAGGGTCGTTTGCTGCGCCTGAACTGGGCAAAAGTGAACGGCGAAAAGGTCTACGACGGTGTTGCAGAAGCCAAGGCGAAAGCCGAAGCAGAAGCAGCGGAAGCGAATGCGCAAGCAGACGCCGAAGCGAAACGCACCGGCACCGAAGGCTGATTAGCCAGAAGCTGTAGTTACCCACTGGGGGATTTCATCCCCGGTGGGGGGTGATTTCCCTGAAATTCATCTCAGGAGATCATCATGTACACAGCGGCATTTTCGGAAGCATTTTTGAACGTCGTGAAAGACGTGCGGATCTGGACGCTCTGCGTCACGGTCTCGCAAGCCATCGCGCTTGCGATCGCACTGCACTGACGTTCAAGCCTTGCCCGGAAGGGTGGGGCTTCCACCAATAGGTAGCGAGTCTATCTATCGGTGGAAGTCCCATCACGAACGACAAGGAGAGCAGTATGGCAACCGAGAAGA
>DASVLM010000145.1:0-11253 GCA_036384875.1 Noviherbaspirillum sp. | reverse complement strand
ACATGACGGAATTCGCATTTTCCGGTGTCGGGCTGAATCCGCATTACGGCACGCCGGCCAATCCGGCCGATACGGAAGTGGCGCGTATTCCCGGCGGATCCTCCTCGGGAGCGGCGGTGTCGGTAGCCACCGGATTGTGCGTGGCCGGCATCGGTTCCGATACCGGCGGCTCTATCCGCATTCCTGCGGCGTTGTGCGGCATCGTCGGATTCAAGCCGACCGCGCGCCGCGTTCCGACCGCCGGCGCGATTCCGCTATCGACCACGCTCGACACGATATGTGCAATGACCCGTTCAGTCGACGATTGCATTCTGGTCGACAGCATCATTGCCGACAATCCGCTCCTCATTCCCGACCTGCCGCTCGCCGGCGTACGCCTGGCCGTGCCGCAGACGCTGATGCTCGACGGGCTGGACTCCCATGTGGCGGCGTCGTTTTCGGCGGCGTTGTCTATGTTGTCGGCGGCGGGTGCGAAGATTGTCGATGTACCGTTCGCACTGCTCGCCGAATCGGCAACGATGAATCGCTTTTCAGCGCCTGAGGCATTTGCCTGGCACCGCAAGTTGCTGGAACAGCACGAAGCCCGGTATGACTTCCGTGTCGCCAAGCGCATTCGCATGGGCGAGTCCATGAGTGCAGCAGATTACATCGACCTGCATCGCCTGCGCCGGGAATGGATTGCGCGAATGGAGGAAGCGCTTGGGCCGTTCGATTCGCTGATCATGCCGACGGTGCCCATCGTTGCGCCGCCGATCGCTGAACTGGAAGCATCCGAAGACGCGTTCTTCAAGGTGAACGGCCAGCTGTTGCGCAATACCTCGGCGATCAACCTGCTTGATGGTTGCGCCGTCTCGTTACCGTGCCACGCGCCGGGCACGCTGCCGGTCGGTCTCATGGTTGCGGGACCCGCCATGGCGGACCGCAAGGTGCTTGCGGTAGCCCGCGCGATCGAGGCAAGCCTCGTGCGCGAATGAAAACCGGCGTGTACCGCAATCGCGGTGCACGCCGGCGCTCTCTCCTGTTTCGGGAATTTACTTGTAAATACCCGCGCCGACGATCAGGTCATCGACCTTCTCGACGTAACTGGATTTCGATTCAACCGCTTTGGTGACGGGATTCGGCCATTTGTAGTCGACCCAGCCCTTGCCCTTGGTCTTTGCGGTGTCGATGAAGCCCTTGATGATGAACTTGCCGTCGTTGTCCTTCATTTCAAGCAAATTCTTCCCGACCATCTTCGGGTTGTTGCCATGCGCGACATTGTTGCCGTTCATGTCGTACACGAAGATATAGAGATCCCGGTCATGAAACTGGGTATTGGCGGGGTTGCTGAATTCGGCGAACGCCTTTTCCTTTCCGGCCTCCTTCATATAGGAGATTGCCTTTTTCACCATCGCCATCGCTTCATCTGCCGAACCGCGGTCCGCGGCGCTCGACGCACCGGCGGCCATCATCAAAAGCGCCAATCCCAAAGCCTTGAAAATTTTCATGTTGCCTCTCCTTGATTGTTGTACCAGGTCGATTTGCGCCGCCACGCTGTCATCGCAAGGCCGGCTGCAATCGAGGGAAGTATTGAACTCCCGGCCATTCCAGACAAGCGTGCAACTACGCAGTTGGCTGCACGTACGACTACGTACGTAGCGCACATCCGACCTTAAGCCGTAGCCCATCGCGGAGCAAGCTGCATTGCATCAGAAAAATGAATTCCAGGGCGACAGCGGTTATCATGGCAGCGTCTTGTCGTTCGCCCGCAACATCATGAACCGTTCCTGCCTGCGTCTCCTGCTTGCCTTTGCCCTGGTGTTGTCTGTCCCTTTGTCTGCGATCGGGGAGCCGGCCTGCAGCATCGCCGTGCCGGTGCACGGGCATTGCGAGATCGCGATATCCGAACTGCATCCCACCCAGCCGTCGATCGGCCTCATGCAGGTGGAGGAGCGAGTGATTCGCATGAAGCATGGCATCGATGGCGTGACATACACCAGCAAGCGTCCGGTGCCGGTCGTGCAGGGCCCCGACGGCAGCTTTTACGTGACGGATGGCCACCATCTCGTGAGTACCTTGCTGCGCGTTGGGACGAGCAAAGTCATGGCCGACATCATTGGCCGCTTCGATAATCCGCGCACGTTCTGGGGCGAGATGCAAAACCGGCATTGGGTATATCTCCATGATGCCAAGGGCAATTCGATACCGCCTTCCGCGCTGCCGAAGCATTTCTCGGATTTGCAAGATGATCCATACCGCGCCCTCGCCGGCTATGCCGAATCTGCAGGCTATTTCCACCGGTCAGATGTGTATTTCGCCGAGTTCTACTGGGCCCGCTACTTCGGCGAAAAGATGGACTGGCAACCGGTGGATCGCTTGAACCTTTTGGCGGCGCTGCACTCCGCCGAGAAGCTTGCCTGCCTGCCTGAAGCCAGCAAACTGCCCGGATACGCCGGCCCCTGCCCCTCCGGGCATTAAGCGCGCCGCAGGCCGGAGCACGGCACCGGCGCCGAAAGAATAAAATGGCGCCTTGCGAACCGGAAGCGGCGCCAGCGGTCTACGATTCCTTTGGGCAAATAAGTCGTCGCGCTTCTCCGGACGCCTCCAGGCAACCGCATCCTGTGTGCGGTCGTCCTCCAAGACAGGTTGAATAAGTGACAGGTAAGCAGATCGTAGTAATCGGAGGCGGTGTCGTCGGCGTATGCACCGCCTATTTTCTTGCCCAGTCCGGGCATGACGTCGCCGTGATCGAACGGCACGAGAACGTAGCCGAGGAAGCAAGCTTCGGCAACGCGGGCATGATCTCGCCTTCCGCCGCCGCGCCCTGGGCGCTGCCGGGCATGCCGCGGTCGATCCTCAAGACGCTCTTCCGGCCGGAATCGCCTGTATTGCTGCGCCCTCGCATGGACCGCGCATTGTGGCGCTGGATACGCCAGTGGATGTCGGAATGCGAGCTTGAACGCTACCGCATCAACCGGACCCGCATGCAGCGGGTTGCCTTCTACAGCCAAGATATCCTGAACGAACTGTGCTCTGCCCATGAAATCGAATATGAGCAGACACAAGGCATGCTGCAGGTATTCCGGTCGCCGCAGGACATGCGCCTCGCAGAGCCCGCACTTGCGCTGCTTGCCGAGTACGAGATTCCGCACAAGCTGATGGACAGTGACGAGGCAAGGACAATCGAGCCTTCCCTCGCCTACGGACCTGTGCTCGCCGGCGCGCTGCACCTGCCGCGGGACGAAGCGGGAAATTGTCCGCTGTTCACCAAGCGCCTGAAACAGATAGCGGGTTCGATCGGCGTGAATTTTCATTTTGCCAGCGAGGTCAAGGCGATTGAGGCCGATGCGGGCCGAATTTCGCTGCTGATCGAGGACCAGCGGTTTTCGGTCGACGCTGCAGTGGTGGCCGCCGGCATGGAAAGCGCGCGGCTGCTCAAGCCGCTCGGCATCCACGTCCCGATGTATCCGGTGCAGGGATATTCGGCGACTGCCGCGATCAAGAATTTCGAGGAAGCGCCGATTGGAACGCTGCTTGATGAATCGTTCAAGGTCGCCATCACGCGCATGGGCAGCCGCGTCCGGGTATCCGGCATCGCGGAACTCGGGGTTGGTCCCGACGAATTGCAACAACGCGCGTTGCGTACACTAGTCAAGGTCGGCTCGGATTGGTTTCCGCAGGCGGCGAACTATGCTGCGTCTAACTTCTGGAAAGGTGTGCATGCCATGCTGCCGGACGGTGCGCCGTTGCTTGGTGCCACGCCGGTCCGCAATCTTTATATCAATATCGGTCACGGTTCCTCCGGCTGGACCATGGCGGCCGGCGCCGGCAAGGCGGTGGCCGACATCGTATGTGGGCGAGTTCCGGAGATCGACATGGACGGCCTGACGCTCGCGCGATATGGATAGCGTAGATTGCCTTGTCATTGGCGCAGGTGTAGTCGGCCTGGCCGTTGCCCGCGAACTTGCCGGTGCCGGACGCGAAGTGATCGTGGCAGAACGGCATCCGGCCATCGGCATGGAAACCAGCTCACGCAACAGCGAAGTGATCCATGCCGGGCTCTACTATCCGACCGGCAGCATGAAGGCGCAGCTCTGTGTGGCGGGCCGCTCTGCACTCTACGCGTATTGCCGGGAGCGCTCTGTACCGCACCGGCGTTGCGGCAAGCTGGTCGTCGCGACGTCCGAAGCGCAATTGACCCAATTGGCGAACATCCATGCCCAAGCACTTGCCAACGGTTGCTCGGATGTGGTCATGCTGAGCCCGGATGAAGCTCGCTCGCTGGAGCCCGCAGTTTCCTGCGTGGCTGCGATGTACTCGCCGGCAACCGGCATCATCGATTCGCATGCGTACATGCTCGCGCTTCAGGCGGACGCGGAACATGCCGGCGCAGTGTTCGCGTTTGACAGCGCAATCACCGGCGGCATGGCAAGCCAGGACGGCATCGTCGTCAGGATAAGGAGCGGCGGCTCGACAGAGACGGAAATCCACGCCGCCACGGTTGTCAACTGCGGTGGCCTGTGGGCGCCGATGCTAGCCATGCGTATTGAAGGATTGGACCGCAATACGATTCCCGAGGCCCGCTTCGCGAAAGGGAACTACTATGCGCTCTCCGGCAAGGCGCCATTTTCGCGGCTTGTGTATCCGGTTCCGCAACCGGGAGGGTTAGGTGTTCACCTGACATTGGACATGGCGGGCCAGGCTCGATTCGGGCCGGATGTGGAGTGGATAGAACCGGTCGATGGCGCCATCGACTACACCGTGGACGCTCGCCGCGCCGACAGCTTTTACAGTGAAATCCGCGCTTACTGGCCGGAACTGCAGGATGGTGCCTTGCAGCCGGCCTATGCAGGCGTGCGTCCGAAAATCGTGCCGCGCGGCGAACCTGCGGCAGATTTTCTCTTTACATCGCACGGCAATGCCCATTATCTCGGACTCTACGGCATCGAGTCGCCGGGTCTCACCGCGTCGCTGGCGATTGCCGCGCAGGTACGCCAACTACTGCTGGCTGCGAAACAATAGCCATCCTTCGCATGGATCAAGCTGGTCCAAATTCAGCGAAGCACATGCACAGCGCCACCGCGGAAGTTGGCATAAAATCATTCGTATTCCCACCATGCTTCCCTCATTCCATGCCTTCGCCGACCGCTCTCTACTCGGTAGCTGAAATCCGCAATATCGAGCATGCCGCCCTTGCTGCCCTGCCCTGTTTTACGCTGATGCAACGCGCTGGACGTGCCTCGAGTGATCTGGCTGGCAAGATCGTTCACGATGAGCCGGCAGGCGCGCCAATTCTTGTTCTCGCTGGTCCAGGCAACAACGGTGGAGACGCGCTGGAGGCTGCTGCGAATCTTGAAGAGGCAGGCTTTGAAGTTACGGTACTGATGTTTGCCGACCCGGCAAAATATTCTGCGGACGCGGGGCAAGCGCTGGCGCATGCAAGGCAGGCGGGAGTGCGCTTTGCGGATACTGCCGATTTCGGTGCGGTGCTTGTATCGACGGCATGGAAACTCGTCATCGACGGATTGTTTGGCATCGGCCTTACACGCGCCATCGCTGCGCCGTTGCATGGCGTCGTTGAACTTCTCAACAGCTTGAACCATTCGGTGCTCGCACTCGATGTGCCCAGCGGATTGGACGCAGATACCGGCAACGTTGTCGGGGAGCATGGCATTGCAGTGGCCGCAACACACACGATCACCTTTATCGGCGGCAAACCCGGCCTGCATACCGGCAGTGGCCGCGACTATGCCGGCTGTGTCAGCGTGGCAAGCCTGGATATCGACCCTAGGCATTTTCTCGCGCCGCGTGCTCATCTCGTAACGCAGGACAGCTTTGGAGGCGGATTGCAGCCTCGCCTGCACAATTCCCATAAAGGGAGTTACGGAGAAGTGATCGTTGCCGGCGGCGCGCACGGCATGGCGGGAGCGGTAATACTTTCGGCGACCGCAGCGGCGAAGTGTGGCGCGGGCCGAACCTTTGCCGCGTTTCTCGAGGACCCGCCTGCATATGATCCCGTCCACCCTGAGTTGATGTGCAGGCGCGCGGCGGACATTGATCCTTCAAAAGGCGCAATCGTGCTCGGACCTGGCCTCGGTATATCGCGCATGGCTCGCGATCTTGTAGCGCGCGGATTGTCTGCAACCGTGCCGGCAGTTGTCGACGCTGATGCACTGAACCTGATCTCCACGGAAAGCGCGTTGCAACAGCGCGTATCCGAAAGGAAGGCACCTACCGTGCTGACGCCCCACCCGCTTGAAGCAGCGCGGCTGCTCAACATGACAGCCGGGCAGGTTCAAGCGGATCGACTGGCGGCTGCACGCACCTTGGCGCAACGATTCAATGCCATCGTCGTACTGAAAGGATCCGGCAGCGTGATCGCACGGCAGGATGGAGAGGTCGGTATCAATGCCACTGGAAATCCTGCGCTGGCGACAGCCGGCAGCGGCGACGTTCTTGCCGGAATCTGCGGTGCCTTGCTCGCGCAAAATTGGGATGCATGGGATGCGGTTCGAGGAGCAGTCTGGATACACGGGCAAGCCGCCGATCTGCTTGTCGCCCAAGGCATAGGTCCCATTGGCCTGACAGCCGGAGAACTCATCCCCGCTATGCGCACCATACTGAATCAGCTTACCAAACAGCGCGCACGCCTGATCGACTACCCGCGCGGCGACAGATAATCGAAACTCAAGTCACCAGCTGGCCGGCTGCAATGGTGATGGTCCGTGCGCAGCGTGCCGCGATGGATGGATCGTGGGTCACAAGTACAAGCGTGGATCCGCGTTCTCTGTTCAGTTCGAACATCAGCTTGATTACCGCGTCCCCCGTGGCTGCATCGAGGCTGCCGGTCGGCTCATCTGCCAGCAGGAGTGGCGGTTCCGCAACGAAGGCGCGGGCCAGGGCAACTCGCTGTTGCTCGCCGCCCGACAGATATTTTGGATAGTGACGCAACCGGCTGCCAAGTCCCACCCGTTTCAGCATCTCGGTTGCCTTGCTTCTCGCATGCGGATCACGCCGCAACTCGAGCGGGAGCATGGCATTCTCAAGTGCGGTCATATGGGATAGCAGCTGGAACGACTGGAAAACAAAGCCGAGTCTTTCCTGGCGCAAGCGAGCGCGACCGTCCTCATCCAGCGCGAAAATGTCTACGCCCTCCAGCTTCACCGTACCTTCGCTCGGCGTGTCAAGGCCCGCGAGCAAGCCAAGCAGGGTCGACTTTCCCGAGCCTGATGCGCCGACGATCGCAAGCGTCTCATTGGGCTGAACGGTAAAATCGATGTCCTTGAGGATGGTGAGCTCGCCACTCGCGTCGGCAACACGCTTGCTCACATGGACGACTTCAATCGCAGCCGGCAAATTGGAAGGATGTGTCATGCAGGATGATGTGAAGAAAATCGGAGGCGTCGTCGCCCGCCTGTTCCGCTCCGGCATCTTGTTGGTATGTGCGCTGTTCGCAACGTGCGCCTATTCTGCATCAAAAACGGTGCTTGTGCTGGGTGACAGCCTGTCGGCCGAATACGGTCTCGCACACGGCAGCGGCTGGGTTCCTTTACTGGAAAAGCGTTTGAAGAGCGAGAAGCTGGATGCCGATGTCGTCAACGCCAGCATCAGCGGAGAAACTACAAGTGGAGGAAAGAGTCGCCTGCAACCTCTTCTGGACCAATACAAACCGGCGATCGTAGTGTTGGAGCTGGGCGCGAATGATGGATTGCGGGGCTTGCCGGTGAAATCGGCCGAGGCGAATCTGCGCGACATGATTGTGGCTTCACAGAAAGCCAAGGCAAAGGTTCTTTTGGTCGGAATGCAAATTCCGCCGAATTATGGCCGCGACTACACTCAGAAGTTTTCCTCGCTTTACACCACCCTCGCCAAAGAAACGAAAGTTAACCTGGTTCCATTTTTGTTGGAGGGTGTTGCCAGCAAACCGGAGTTGTTTCAGGCCGATCGCTTGCATCCGATTGCGGACGCGCAGCCTATTATCCTGAACAATGTGTGGCCACACCTGAAATCATTGCTTGTGAAATAGGCGCATGACAGATTAGCGCAACAAAAAAGCCGCTCTTGGGAGCGGCTTTTTTCATGAGGCCACGATGTCGGATTTACTTCTTGTCTGCACCGTCGGCTTCAGCTTTCTGCGGATTGCCGTGCATGATTTCCACGTTCGCCTTCTTTTTCAACGAATCGATATAGGCCAGCATTTCCTGCTGTGCGACGGCATTGGTGATCTGCTGCTGCTCGGATTTCCTGCGTACTGCATCAGGGTTGGCTGGTTGTTCAACCTTGTTGATACGGTAGACGCCGTAGCCGTCCTCGCCGAGATCAGCGCCCGCATATGTCGGCAGCTTGGAAGTGTCTGCCTTCATGATCGCTTTCATTGCCGCTGAAGACATGCCGTCGGTTTTCACCCGTGAAACCATCTTCGCTGCCGACATGCCGTTCGCATCGCCGCCTGCCTTCAGCGCAGCCAGTTTTTCTTCACCGGCCTTGCGTGCCATAGCTACTGCTTCCGCATGGACTACCCGCTCGCGTACCGTGTCCTTAACCTGCTCGAACGGACGCTTGGTGACCGGCTTGTATTCAACGACATGGCCTGCAATCAAGGTGCTGGGAGCAACTTCCACAGCATCGGTATTGCGCTTGTTCTTGATGGCGTCGTCAGAAAAGATAGCTTTCAGGAACTTCGGATTGTTATAAGGTGCGTTCGGGGCAATTGCCGGATTCGGCGTCCGAGTCAGGTTGCTGACCGTCTGGATGTTCAATTTCAGCTTGTCGGCGACCGGTTTCAAACTATCGGATTGCTCATAAACCGTATTGGTAAACACCTCGGCAAGTTCGGCAAATTTTTTCGATGCCAACTGTTTCTTGATCTCCGCCGCGATTTCGCCTTTTACTTCATCAAGGCTCTTGATCGCTGCCGGCTTGATATCGGTAAGCATGATGATGTGGTATCCGAAATCAGATTGCACCAGATCGCTGATTTCACCCTTCTTGAGCTTGAATACCGTATCTTCGAACGGCTTGACCATCATGCCTTTGCTGAAGAAATCGAGGTCGCCACCATGCTCCGCCGAGCCCGGGTCTTGGGAATATTCCTTCGCCAGCTTTGCAAAATCGCCAGGCGACTTGCGGACTTGGGCCAGTACTTTTTCCGCCTTAGCCTTCGCTGCCGCCTTGTCCGCATCGGATGCGTTCTTATCTACCTTGATCAGGATATGGCTGGCGCGGCGCTGCTCTTCTGTGCCATATCGTTTCGCGTTCTGCTCGTAATATGACTTGATATCTGCATCGCTAACCTGGATCTGTGAAGCGATTGCATTGCTGTCGAGCAAAACATATTCCGCCTTCACTTGTTCCGGAATCTCGAACTGACTGATGTTTTTGTCGTAATAGTTTTTCAGCATGTCATCCGTGACCTTGACCTGCGCGGTATAGTCGGCCGGTTTGAAGAGCATCGATTGCACTTCGCGCTCTTGGTCATTCAGGTCGGACAATCGGTCGGTAACAGCTTTGGGGGCAAAAGCTGTTAGCTGGATCGCATTCGTGATCTGTTGCATGGCAAGATCGTGACGCAAGCGAGCCTCGTAGGAGGCGGGAGTCATGCCTTGCATCGCGAGCAGGGTCTTGTACCGCTCACCATCAAACTTGCCGTCAGGCCCAGTCAGTCCCGGCAGATTAAGGATAGTCTGCTGCAGTGTCTGGTCGGATATCGCGAGGCGATCTCGCACCACCTCGTTTGCCAGCACGTGTTGGGTAATTAGTGTATCAAGGGCGCCCTGCTTCGCCTCGGGAGTGTCGAACATTTTCGGATCGAACTGCGAGCCGAGCATCTGGCGAAGACGCTCCATCTGTTCGCGTTGAGCCGCATCCCATTCCTGCTGGGTTATTGGCTGCCCTGCCACCTTGGCAATGGCATGATCGCGGTCGCGAAAACTTGAATAGCTCTGAAGGCCAAAAAATGCAAAGGAAGGGAAAATGAACAGCAGCAGCAGGAATTGCATCAAGCGCTGATGTGTGCGGATAAATTCGAACATCGTTGAGCCTATCTCGAACTGGATGTGTAACCCGTCAGGTATCGTGCTTGCGCTCGCGGGAACCCAACGCAGGACATGCTTGCATCAAGCATCAATACACATATGAAAAAAGGCGAACTTGCGTTCGCCTTTTCTGGTTTTTGGCGGAGTGGACGGGACTCGAACCCGCGACCCCCGGCGTGACAGGCCGGTATTCTAACCGACTGAACTACCACTCCTGATTTTTACTGCTGCCTGGCTGATCTGTTGGTGGGTGCTGAGAGGCTCGAACTCCCGACCTACGCCTTGTAAGGGCGCCGCTCTACCAACTGAGCTAAGCACCCTGCGAACTGCTAAATGGATACCAGTCAGTCAACCAAACTTCCCGCGTTTGTCACCACGTCGGGAAAAACAAGAGTATAGCGCATCTTTTGACAGGATGCACTAACTGATGACTAGTTGACTGCATCCTTCAGTGCTTTGCCGGGGCGGAATTTCGGCACCTTTGCTGCCTTGATCTTGATTGCATCGCCGGTGCGCGGATTGCGGCCGGTGCGCGCAGCACGCTTGCCGACAGAGAACGTGCCAAACCCGACCAGGGTCACGGTGCCGTTCTTCTTCAACGTGGTCTTGACTGCACCAATGAGCGCATCGAGTGCGCGCGTGGCTGCCGCCTTGGAAATATCCGCCGATCCGGCAATGTGGTCGATCAATTCGGTTTTGTTCACTGACGCCCCCTCAATTAAGTTGGATTTCGTGGCGGCGTTTTCTCCCTATTTTTAGCGGCGCACCACGCAGAAGATGCAGGAAAGAAATTTTCTGCAGCCCGTATTAAACAAGTCGCAAAGCCTTGTGTCAAGCGGTTTCCCGGGCGATTCACCCTCTGAAAACAACTTTTACAAACCTATGCAGATTTGCTTTTTGAACATGGGAAATCAACAGCAAAATTCAGATATGCGAGCATAAAAAAAGCGCTCCGGAGAGCGCCTTTTTTATTTGCAGAACACGTTAGTGCTTGACGACATTAGGATCGGCTTGGCCTGCCGGTTGTGCTACAGCTGTATCGACCGCAGCATCGTCGGCAAGCGGTGAAGGCTGGCGTTCAAGCGCAACTTCCAGCACCTTCTCTATCCAACGCACCGGAACGATTTCCAGCTTGTTCTTCACATTGTCCGGGATATCGGCGAGATCCTTCACATTCTGCTCAGGGATCAGAACAGTCTTGATACCGCCCCGATGCGCAGCCAGGAGCTTTTCCTTCAAG
>DASVLM010000144.1:0-7386 GCA_036384875.1 Noviherbaspirillum sp. | reverse complement strand
TTTTTTCCTTGGAAGCCGGATACATGAAAATGTGCAGATGGTCCCCGCCAAAATGCGCATGTCCCCTCCCTGAAACCGCGCAAGTCCTACCTCCTGCTACCACTACTACCACTACGAATAAACTTGGAGAATGAACATGGCAAAAGTCGGATTTATCGGATTGGGCATCATGGGCGCGCCGATGGCGGGTCATCTGCAGAAAGGCGGTCACAAGCTTTACCTGCACGACATGAAGAATCCGCCCTATGAATTGATCGAAGGCGGCGCGACTGTCTGCACCTCCGGCGCGGAAGTCGCCAAGCGTGCGGACATCATCATCACCATGGTGCCGGATACGCCGCACGTGGATGCGGTGCTGTTCGGCGAGAACGGCGTCGCTGCCGGGCTTTCCGCAGGCAAGATCGTGGTCGACATGAGTTCGATCTCGCCGATCGCGACCAAGGAATTCGCGAAGAAGATCAATGCGCTCGGCTGCCAGTATCTCGATGCGCCGGTGTCCGGCGGCGAAGTCGGCGCGAAAGCAGCGTCGCTGACCATCATGGTGGGCGGCCCGGAAACGGCGTTCAACGATGTGAAGCCGCTGTTCGAACTGATGGGCAAGAACATCACCCTGGTCGGCGGCAACGGCGACGGCCAGACGACGAAGGTGGCGAACCAGATCATCGTGGCGCTGAACATCCAGGCGGTGGCGGAAGCGCTGCTGTTTGCCTCGAAGGCGGGTGCCGATCCTGCGCGTGTGCGCCAGGCGCTGATGGGCGGCTTCGCTTCCTCGCGCATCCTCGAAGTGCACGGCGAGCGCATGGTCAAGCGTACCTTCAATCCCGGCTTCCGCATCGAGCTGCACCAGAAGGATCTGAACCTCGCGCTGCAGGGTGCAAAGGCGCTCGGCGTGTCGCTGCCGAACACCGCAACCGCGCAGGAGTTGATGAATGCCTGCGCCGCCAACGGCATGAGCGGACTCGATCACTCGGCGCTGTGCCGCGCGATCGAGATCATGTCGAATCATCAGATCGCCGAGGCGTGATACTGTAAGCAGCAGTAATCGGTGCACAGGGCGGACGAGCGCAGCGCCGTTCGCCTGAATTTCATTGAACCACATATGGCGGATGGCGCTGCATTCGTCCGCCGAACACCACACCTGAAGACATGAGCCTTTCCGATCCCCGCCAATTCCTGCTTGATCTGTACGCGTCGGCCATCGGTGCCGTCAGCCCGGCGAAGTGCCTGCCGGATTTCCTGCCGAAAGCGCCGCCCAAGGGACGCACGCTGGTGATTGGCGCCGGCAAGGGCGCTGCGGCCATGGCAAAGGCTGTCGAGGATCATTGGTCCGGTGCGATTTCGGGGTTGGTGGTGACGCGCTACGGCCATGGCGCGGACTGCAAACGCATCGAAGTGGTGGAAGCGGCGCATCCGGTGCCGGACGAGGCGGGCCGCCGCGCTGCTGCACGCATGATGGAGATGGTGCGCGGCCTGACGGAAGACGACCTGGTGCTGTGCCTGATTTCCGGCGGCGGCTCGGCATTGCTGGCGCTGCCCGCGGAAGGCATCACGCTGGAGCAGAAGCAGGCGGTGAACAAGGCGCTCTTGCGCAGCGGCGCGACGATTTCGGAAATGAATTGCGTGCGCAAGCATCTTTCCGCGATCAAGGGCGGCCGCCTCGCGCTGGCCTGCGCGCCGGCGCGCGTGGTGACGCTGCTGATTTCCGATGTGCCCGGCGATGATCCAGGCATCATCGCCAGCGGCCCGACGCTGCCCGACCCCACCACCTGCGAACAGGCGCTGGCCATCCTGCGCAAGTACAAGATCGAGATTCCTGCCGAAGTCGAACGCCATTTGTCTTCGGGCACCGGCGAAACGCCGAAGCCCGGCGATGCTCGATTTGCACGCAACGAGCATCATGTCATCGCGACCGCGCAGCAGGCGCTGGAAGCGGCGGCCGAGACGGCACGCAAGGCGGGCATCACGCCTTACATCCTGTCGGATGAAATGGAAGGCGAGGCGCGCGATGTCGGCATGGTGCATGCGGCATTGGCGAAGCAGATCGCCACGCGCAGCCAGCCGTTTGCGCGGCCCTGCGTCGTGATCTCCGGCGGCGAAACCACCGTGACGGTACGCGGCAACGGGCGCGGCGGGCGCAATGCGGAATTTCTGCTGAGCCTGGCGGCGACGCTGAACGGTTTCCCCGGCATCCATGCGCTTGCTTGCGATACCGACGGCATCGACGGCTCGGAAGACAACGCAGGCGCGCTCTATGCGCCCGATTCGGTGGCACGCGCCGAAAAACTCGGTATCCGCGCCCGCGCCATGCTGGAGAACAATGACGGCTACGGCTTCTTCAGTGCGCTCGGCGACCTCGTCGTGAGTGGGCCGACGCGCACCAACGTCAATGACTTCCGCGCGATCCTGATTCTCTGATCTTGTGATGCTGTCCTGCCGGGGTTAAGCAAGCAGGCAGGACAGGTGTGCGCTGCTTGCTATTGCTGCAGCAGCGCTTCGTGCTGCAGCCCGAACATGAAGCCGCCCCAGTGCTTGCCGTCGACGAAGACCGGCTTGGACACCAGAACGAAGATATCGCCGATGTCGCGCACGTAAGCCTGGAACAGGTAGTCGCGCGTATCGGTGCCGCATTTCAGCAGCATCGGGTTGCCGTTGTGGAAGCGCTTGTCGCGGCAATGCGCCATGTTGTAATCGACATCGTCGGTGGGACGCTGGCAATACTTGCTGACATGCGTCGGCGGATAGGTTTCGTCGCGCGTCACCATCACGGCGAGGTCGCAGCCCGGAATGCTGGCGGCGACTTCATCGTAGAACGGGCGGAACAGCCTTTCGAATTCGGCGCCGTAGCTGACCTTGTATTGCGGCGGATTGGTGCCGGGAATGGCAACGTAGTTCTTGTCGAATACGTTCAAGCCTTTCGCCGCCAGTTCTGCCAGCTTGGATTCGCATTGCCGCGTGCATTCCTCCAGCCGAGTCATGATGCGGTCGAATGCGGTATCGGCCAGCTTCATCTTGCCCAGTTCGCGCATCACGTCTTCCGCTGAACCGATCAGCTTCTTCGATGTCTGGATGCAGTTCTGCGTCAGCGAGGACATTTCCTTCGACAGGCCATGCATCGTGCCCACGTGCTGGTGGATCTCGTGGTTGTTGGCCGACAGGCCGTCCACCGCCGAATGCACCGCGCCGATTTCGCTCGACACGCGCTGGCTGCCTTCGGCGAAGCCGGCGAGCTGGGTAGTGGTCGAACCCATCACGTTGCAGGTACGGGCGATGCTGTCGGTGATGGAATGTGCCGCCGATAGCGTTTGCTGCGATTGGTCGTAGAGTTCCTGGATCTTGCCGGTGACCGTATCGGCCAGTCCGCGCGTGTTCTCGGCCAGCTTGCGCACTTCCGTCGCCACCACGGCAAAGCCGCGTCCGGCTTGCCCGGCGCGTGCTGCTTCGATCGAGGCATTCAACGCGAGCAGGTTGGTCTGCGCCGAGATCTCGCGGATCTGGTCGATCACGCGTATCGTCGACTGCGTGCCTTCAAGCAGCTTTTCGATGTTTGCATTGAAGGTGGTCATCACTTCGGCTGCCTGATGCGCATTGTCGTTGGCCAGCACCACGTCCGAGCGCGTCGCTGCCATGCCGGAAGCCAGTTCGTTCGCCACGCCGGCGATCACGTTGATGCTGGACTGCACGGCATCCACTTCCGCGCTGCTCTTCTTGGTGAGGTGGAAGATGTCCTGTGCCAGCTTTTCCTGGTTGTGCGCCCGCTCGTTGGCATCCTTGACCTGCTTGCCGATTTGCGCGGCCTGCACCGACACCGTGGTGTTGTGGCCGCGCATGCTCAGCATCAGCGGATTGAGGGACGATGCCGTGCCGCTGCGCCAGGCCAGTACGGCGGCCATGCTGCCCAGCACGAGATAGCCTGCGGCCCAATTGCTGCCGCCGAGATAAAGCATGATGCCGGCGCCGGCCAGCACGAAACACCACAGCATGGCTGCGGCGAAAGGATTGCGGTTTTTCATCTTTACGTTCCGCCTTTCACGCCACTGCGCGCAGCGCGGGCTTGGCGCCGAGCAGCGCCGCATGTTCATCGCAGAACGCGATACCGGCCTGGTAACCGACGTCGAACAGCAGCTTCAGGTTGGAGCTGGACCAGTCGAGCACCTTGGGCCAGTGTGCTTCCGGAATGCCGCCGGCAAGATCGACTTTCAACAGCTTGCGCTTGGGCTTCCCGGTCTTCGGGTCGATGTTGTGCTGCAGTTCGAACAGGCGGATGTCGTCTTTCGAGAGCTGGACCAGCGGCGTGATGATGGAATCGACCCACGCGTCGTACAGGCTGCGCGGCTTGCGGATGAGCTTGTCGATGCCGAGGATGTCGAACACCACCAGCGTATCGAGGTCGCGGCAGATGCCCGGTTCGTCTTCATCGTCGGACACCAGCGCCTTGAAGTTGATGGTGTCGATGGCTGCGCCTTCGATGTAATCATCGCTGCCGATGCGGGTCGGCGGATAGATGAAGGGGAAGGAGAACGCGGCGCGCAGGTGTTCCGGCGTGATCTGGTCCTTGCCCCAGATCGTCATCTGTTCCTGCGTCATGTTGTACGCATTGATGTAGAACTCCGGCTTGATGCCGGGCACCTTGGCAAAGTCGATCGCCTGTTCGGCGAATGGCAGGTGGGCGCACAAACCGAGGCTTTGCGGCGTCAGGTCGGTGGGCGACATGGTGGCAAAGAACAGGCGCACCCAGTCGGCCCACAGGCCGTTCATGGCGCCCGGCGCGAAGGCGTCGAAGAATGGACGGGTGAAGGGCGACGCCGCCAGCATCTGGCGATACATGTCGGCTGCGACGCCAGGTTTCATGAATACCTTGTAGTTCACCGGGAACCAGTCGTAGATCGCGTCGGCCACGCCGATGTCGGCCCAGCGCGAGAGTGCCGCACGCGGGTCGCCGCCTTGCGGTGCGGTGTAAAGCAGCCCCATCAGCGCGCCGGCGCCGGAGGTGGAGATCACATCGAATTCGATGCCGCGGTCGATGAAGGCGACCAGGGCGCCTGCCATCAGGCTGGAATTGGGCGCGCCGCCGCCGATCAGGAGCGCTTTCTTGCCGCTGCGCGGCGCTTTTGGTAGAGAAGCCATCAGTATTTTTCTTTATGTAGGGTTGTGTGATCCGTCACCGGCCGCTTTGCGACAAGTTGCAAAAGAGTAATAGGTTTCGACAGACAGATGAATCCCATATTTATGGGTATGCTGCACCGCAAGGCAGGGCATGCACCGTCATGGACGCGGCGCGCCGTAATGGAGCAGGCAATGAGGCGCCATGCACCGTGGCGGCCTCGTCGGAGCGGTTCCTGCTGCTGGTTCGAAACTTGCATCGGCGCAATCCATCGAATCTGCACACGGGAAGGACGACGCTGATGGATGACCAGACACGACCGATCAGGCTGTTTCTGCTGGATAGCAACGAAACGGCCCGCAACGCCTTGCGCCGGCTGCTGATGGTGGAGGGGTTTGACGTCGTTGGAGAAAGCGCATCCGTACCGCACGCGCTCTCGATGATGGCGCAGCACGCGCCCGACCTCATGCTCATGGAAACGCAGGGGCTTGGTGCGAATCCGCTGCACGCATGCCGCGACATGCGCAATGCCTTCCCCGGCATGCGCGTGGTTTTCCTTGCGGCGTCCGCCGACATCACCATGCGCGTGCGCGGCATTCTCGCCGGCGCGGATGGTTATCTATCGAAGGATGCGAGCGTGGAACAGCTGGTGCGCACGATACGCACGGTAGCGTCCGGCAGCCACATCATCGATGCCGAAACCCTGCAGTGGCTGCGCGAGAAGGCAAGCGCTGCGGTGGGCGGTTCCGTGCCGACGCAGGTGCTGTCGCCGCAAGAGAAGAAAATCGTGCCGCTGGTTGCCGAAGGTCTCACCAACAAGCAGATCGGCGAAGCGCTCGGCCTCAGCCACAAGACGGTGAAGAATCACCTGAGCAATGTGTTCCAGAAGCTGAAGGTCAACCGGCGCTCGCAGCTTGCCGCCATCGTGGCGGGTGCCGCACAGTAAGCACCATTCCTATGCAATGCGGAGCATGGTCGGAGCGGGCGGTGCAGGCGGTGCTCCCGATGCGGACTGACCGCCCAGCCTGAACACGCTTACCGCCTGCGTCAGCTTGTGCGACTGGTCCTGCATGCTGTGCGCGGCGGCAGCGGCCTGTTCCACCAGCGCGGCGTTCTGCTGCGTCATCTCGTCCATCTGCGCGATTGCGCGGTTGACTTCTTCGATGCCGCTGCTCTGTTCGCTGCTCGCCGCGGCGATTTCCGACATGATGTCCGCCACATGCTTCACCGAAGCGACGATGTCGTTCATCGTCTCGCCGGCCTGGTCGACCAGCCTGCCGCCGGCATCGACCTTTTCCACCGAATCGTTGATCAGCGCCTTGATCTCTTTCGCTGCGGCGGCGGAGCGCTGTGCGAGGTTGCGCACCTCGGACGCCACCACGGCAAAGCCACGTCCCTGCTCGCCGGCGCGCGCCGCCTCGACGGCGGCGTTCAATGCGAGGATATTGGTCTGGAACGCGATGCCATCGATCACGCTGATGATGTCGACGATCTTGCGCGAGCTTTCCTTGATCGAGCCCATCATGTCCACCACCTGGTGCACGACCTGCCCGCCCTTGACTGCGTTGTCCGATGCCGACACCACGAGTTGATTCGCTTGCCGCGCGTTGTCGGCATTCTGCCTTACCGTCTGCGTCAGCTGTTCCATCGACGAAGCGGTCTCTTCCAGCGAGCTTGCCTGCGCCTCGGTGCGTGCAGAGAGGTCGGCGTTGCCGCTGGCGATTTCCTTGGAGGCGATATCGATGGTCTCGCTGCCGGAGCGCACTTCCGCCACCGTGCGCGCCAGGCCGTCGTTCATTTCCTTCAGCGCCTTGAACAGCTTGCCGGTTTCGTTCGTGGTCCAAACCTGGATCTCCTGGCTGAGGTCGCCGGTGGCAATGCGCCCCGCCACCTTCACCGCATCCGACAGCGGCTGGATGACGGCGCGCCCCAGCCACAACCCCATGAAGCTGGCGAAGGCAATGCCTGCGAGGATGGCGACGATGGAGCCGTTGCGCACTTTGACGTAGAGCCCCTGCGCCTTGTCGAATTCCGCGCCTGCGGCGTTCGACTGGTATTGGTAGATGGCGTCCACCGCTGCCTGCACCTTGCCGAAGCGTTCGCGCATCGGACCCTTCATGGCGCTGGAGGCGTCGTCCGTATTCTGCTGGCGCAAGGCAGCCAGCGCCGGTTTGACGCCGCCCGCATAGTAGGCCTTGCGCGCATCGGCGAGTTGCGCCGCAAGCTGCTTTTCTTCCGTGGAGAGCCTGCTGTTGAGATAAGCATCGAGAATGCCGTTCTCCACC
>DASVLM010000143.1:0-14999 GCA_036384875.1 Noviherbaspirillum sp. | reverse complement strand
GCATGTTCATCGCCGCGGTGCTGGCGCTGGCTTTCGTCGTCGTGCCGCTGGTCGCATCGCCCTATACCTTCTCGGCGATCCTGATCCCCTTCCTGATCTTTTCGCTGGCGGCGCTGGGACTGAACATCCTTACCGGTTATGCCGGCCAGCTCTCGCTGGGCACCGCAGCCTTCATGGCAGTAGGCGCCTTCGGTGCCTACAATTTCATGCTGCGTGTGCCGGGCATGCCGGTGCTGCTGTCCTTCGTCCTCGGTGGGCTGTGCGCCGCCGCAGTCGGCATCGTGTTCGGCCTGCCCTCGCTGCGCATCCGCGGCTTTTACCTCGCCGCCGCCACGCTGGCGACGCAGTTCTTCGTGGTGTGGTGCCTGACCAAGATCCAGTGGTTCACCAACTACAGTACGTCGGGCGTGATCACCGCGCAGAAGATCGTCATCCTCGGCTATGAATTCGATTCGCCAGCAAGCAAATATTTGCTCACGCTCTCGATCGTCTGCGTGATGGCGGTCATGCTCAAGAACATGATCCGCACCAACGTCGGCCGCTCCTGGATGGCGGTACGCGACATGGACGTGGCAGCCGAAGTGATCGGCTTTCGCCTGATGCGTACCAAGCTGCTGGCCTTTGCCGTCAGCTCCTTCTACTGCGGCGTGGCCGGTGCGCTGTATGCGTATGCCTATCTCGGCACGGTGGAGCCGGAAGCCTATAGTCTGGACCTTTCCTTCCGCATCCTGTTCATGATCATCATCGGCGGCGTCGGCTCGGTGATCGGCGCCTTCTTCGGCTCTGCCTTCATCGTGCTGCTGCCGATCCTTCTGAACATCATCGCCCACGCGTTGCAGCTGCCGACTTCCGTTGCCTCCAATCTGGAGCTGATGGTGTTCGGCGCATTGATCATTTTCTTCCTGATCGTGGAGCCGCACGGTCTCGCTCGCTTGTGGCAGATCGCGAAGGAAAAATTGCGGTTGTGGCCTTTCCCGCATTGAACCAGACAAGAAAAGCAATAAGCAGTGCCTATCCAAGTGTCGATGTTTCTTTTGTTGCTCATACCAAGGAGGAGCCAAATGAAGTTGATCAAATCCATCCTGCTCGGCGCCGCGCTATCCGGCGCAGTCACCGTCGCCGCGGCGCAGGAACAATACATCCCCATCCTGTCCTATCGCGTCGGCGCTTACGCGGCGGGCGGCTCCGGCTTCTTCGGCGGTGCGATCGACTATTTCAACCTGGTCAACGCCAACGGCGGCATCAATGGCGTGAAGATCAAGTGGGAGGAATGCGAAACCGAATACAACCCGGCACGCGGCGTCGAATGCTATGAGCGCCTCAAGTCGAAGAACGGCGGTGCCTCTCTGGTCGAACCGCTCTCCACCGGCATCGCCTACGGCATCCTGGACCGCGTCGCCACCGACAAGGTGCCGATGACCACGCTGGGCTACGGCCGCTCCGACGCCGCCAACGGCAAAGTCTTCCCCTACGTCTTCCCGCTCATCACCAGCTACTGGAACCAGGCCGCCGCGATGGTCTCTTACCTCGGCAGCCTGAACGGCGGCGTCGAGAAACTCAAGGGCAAGAAGATCGTCCACCTCTACCACGACTCCGCCTTCGGCAAGGAACCGCTGCCGGTGCTGGAAGCGGAAGCGCAGAAGTACGGCTTCGAGCTGATCAAGATTCCGGTCGCGCATCCGGGCAACGAGCAGCAGTCGCAATGGCTGCAGATCCGCCAGGCCAAGCCTGACTATGTGATCCTGTGGGGCTGGGGCGTGATGAACGCCGTGGCGATCAAGACCGCGCAGCGCAACGGCTTCCCGCGCGAGAAAATCCTCGGCGTCTGGTGGGCAGGGTCGGAGGAAGACGTGATCCCGGCCGGCGAAGCAGCCAAGGGCTACACCACGATGACCTTCAACACGCCGGGCAACTACCCGGTGCTCGACGACATCCGCAAGAAGGTCTATGACGCCGGCAAGGGCAACCTCGACGACAAGACGCGTGTCGGTTCCGTGTACCACATGCGCGGCGTGACTGCGGCCATCCTGTGGACGGAAGCGATCCGCAAGGCGCAAGAGAAGTTCGGCAAGGGCAAGACGATGACCGGCGAGCAGATCCGCTGGGGCTTCGAAAACCTGAACGTGGATGAAGCCCGCCAGAAGCAGCTCGGCGCGCTCGGCATGTTCCCGCCGGTGAAGACTTCCTGCGACGACCATGAAGGTTCAGGCGCGGTGAAGGTGCAGCAGTGGAACGGCAGCAAGTGGGTTCCCGTCACGCCGAACTGGGTGACCGGCGACAAGGCCCTGACCCGCAAACTGCTTGAAGAGTCTTCCGCGAAGTACGCGGCGGAGAAAAGCATCAAGCCGGCCTGCCTGTAATACGCCTGACCAGCACTCGCTGAGCCAACGCGGACCTCCTGCCCCGGCGCCTGTACCGCCGGGGCAGGAGGCGAGCCGCAACCGAATGCGTCTTGAAACGTCCGGAAACATCATGAGCGTCATGAACGTCACTACTGCAGCACCAGCGCCGGCAAGCGCGGCGCCTTACCTCTCCGTCAACAACATCGAGGTCATCTACGACCACGTGATCCTGGTGTTGAAAGGCGTGTCGCTGCAAGTCCCGCGCGGCAAGATCGTTGCGCTGCTGGGCGCGAACGGCGCCGGCAAGTCGACCACGATGAAGGCGATCTCGACCCTGTTGCGCGGCGAGCGCGGCGACGTTACCAAGGGCAGCGTCGAATTCATGGGCGAACGCGTCGATCAGCTCACGCCCAATGAACTCGTCAAGCGCGGCCTGTCGCAAGTGATGGAAGGCCGTCACTGCTTCGGCCACCTGACCATCGAAGAAAACCTGTTGACCGGCGCCTACACCCGCAAACTGTCGCGCGCCGAACTGCGCGAAGCGCTCGATAAGGTCTACCACTATTTCCCGCGCCTGAAGGAACGCCGCAACTCGCAGGCCGGTTATACCTCCGGCGGCGAACAGCAGATGTGCGCGATCGGCCGCTCGTTGATGTGCAAGCCCTCGATGATTTTGCTCGACGAACCGTCAATGGGATTGGCGCCGCAGATCGTCGAAGAAATCTTCGAGATCGTGCAGGACCTGAACAGCAAGGAAAACGTCTCCTTCCTCGTCGCCGAGCAAAACACCATGGTGGCGCTGCGCTACGCCGACTTCGGCTACATCCTCGAAAACGGCCGCGTGGTGATGGAAGGCAATGCAAAGGATTTGTCGTCGAACGAAGACGTTAAGGAGTTCTACCTCGGCGTCTCGGGTGCGGAGCGCAAGAGCTTCCGCGACATGAAGTTCTACCGCAGGCGCAAGCGCTGGCTGGCCTGACACCGTTCTGCTTTCGACAATTCCCGCCGACTCCCGCAAGAGACACGACATGTCCGACACCCTCGACGCCCTCGAAACCCGCGACCCGCATGCGCGCGAACGCGAACTGCTGGCACGCCTGCCGCAACTGATTGCTCGTGTACAACAGGCACCCGGCTGGATGCGCATCCTGAAGGGCGCGAACGCGCAGGACATCAGCTCGCGCGCGGCGCTGGCGCAACTGCCCGTCACGCGCAAATCGGACTTGAAGGAATTGCAGCACGCCGACATGCCGTTCGGCGGCTTGACGACGACACCGGCGCGCGAACTGCGGCGCATCTTCATGTCGCCCGGCCCGATCTTCGACCCGGAAGGCAAGGACGCCGACTGGTGGCGCTTCGCGCGGCCGCTGCATGCGGTCGGCCTGCGTGCCGGCCACGTGATCCAGAACTGCTTCTCCTACCATTTCACGCCGGCTGCCTTCATGGCTGAAGGCGGCGCCGCCAAGCTCGGCTGCCCCGTCATCCCGGCCGGCATCGGCCAAACCGAGATGCAAGTGCAGGCCATGGCGAACCTGAAGCCCGATGCCTACGTCGGCACGCCTTCGTTCCTGAAGATCATCATCGAGAAGGCGCGCGAGATGGGCGCCGACATCTCCAGCGTGCAGCGTGCGCTGGTCGGCGCCGAAGCATTACCGCCCTCGCTGCGCAAATGGCTGCAGGACAACGGCGTGCCCACGGTGCTGCAGATGTACGGCTCGGCCGACATCGGCAACATCGCCTACGAAACGATGACGAACGGCGAAGTGAATCCCGGCATGGTGCTCGATGAAGATTTGCTGGTCGAGATCGTGCGTCCCGGCACTGGCGACCCCGTGCCCGATGGCGAAGTCGGCGAAGTGGTCGTTACTTCCTTCAACCCGGATTACCCGCTGGTGCGCTTCGGCACCGGCGACATGTCGGCAGTGCTGGCCGGTATCTCGCCCTGCGGCCGTACCAATACCCGCATCAAAGGCTGGATGGGGCGCGCCGACCAGACCACAAAAGTGCGCGCAATGTTCGTGCACCCTTCGCAGGTGGCGGAAGTGGTGAAACGCCATCCGGAAATCGTGAAGGCACGCCTCGTGATTTCCGGCGAGATGGCGAACGATGTGATGACGCTGCATTGCGAAGTGGATGGCGCATCGCCGTCCATTCCGGCGATTGTCGAGTCGATACGCGATGTGACCAAGCTGCGCGGCGAAGTGAGGCTTGAGACCCGCGGCACGTTGCCGAACGACGGCAAGGTAATCGAGGACGCACGCAGCTACGAATAAGCGGCAACGAGCCGCACGCAGCGCGACAGCAGGATGACCTGGCGCGCTGCATTCTTCCATGCAGCCGGCTCACAGAAGCCGCGCATGACCATGCTTGCACTTCCCAGGGGATAACCATGAAATCGATCTTGAAATGCCTGCTGCTCGCGGCATCCGTCTTGATGTTCCACACTGCCGCTGTCGCTGCCGACAAGGGCACCGCCAACGAAGCCACTGCGCTGGTGAAGAGAGCGGTCGACTACATGAAAGCCAACGGCAAGGAAAAGGCCTTCGCCGAGTTCAACAATCCGAAAGGCCATTTCATCGACCGCGACCTCTATATCTTCGTGTTCGACATGAACGGCAAGACGCTGGCGCACGGCACCAACCCCAAGCTGCTCGACAAGAACATGATTGACCTGAAGGATGCCGACGGCAAACTCTTCATCAAGGAATTCATCGAAGTCGCCAACACCAAGGGCAAGGGCTGGGTCGATTACAAGTGGCCCAATCCGCTGACGAAGGCAATCGAGCCGAAATCGACCTACATCGAGAAGGCGGGCGACGTGCTGGTTGGCTGCGGGATCTACAAGTAATTGCAGATTGCGGTTGCGGGCTGGCATCGGCATGCCAGCCCGCGCCTTCGCTCAAAACGACTTCTTCACCACTTTGTCCGGCGAGTTGCCCGGCCTGTCGTTCACCACTTCATCCACACCGCCGATATCGCGCAAATCGGTATCGACCATTCCTTGCTGCAAGTCCTCGTAGGCTTGCTTGATGTCATCGCGCTGTTGCACTTCCGCCGGTTCGTCGGACTCGTCGCGTTCATGCGGCATCAAGGGCGTCGGGCCCTTGCGCGTCTTCGAGGTTTTCACCTGATGTTGCTTGAGCGTGGTTTTCATCATGCCCTCCTGTCGTCAATCCCGGTTCGAGCAGGAAAAACCCCGAAGATTCCACTTGGCGTTGCACAACATGTGATGAAGCAAGGCTCGTTTATTCGCCGACGCGAATCACCACCTTGCCGAAGTGCTGCGCGGATTGCAGCCACGCATAGGCGTCCGGCGCCTTGTCGAACGCAAACACGCGATCCACGACCGGACGGATGTTGCCGGTATCGACACAGCGCACGAGTTGTTCGAGCATGCTGCGGCTGCCGACGTAAATCCCGGCCAGCGTACGCGCACCGCCGATCAGGTGCAGCAGCTGGAGTTCGCTCGCAAAGCCGCCACCGGTGCCGCCGCCCACGCCGCCGATGACTGCGACGCGGCCGCCCATGCGCGTGGCGGCAATTGAACGCGCCAGTGTGCCCTGCCCGCCGACTTCCAGCACCAGGTCGGCGCCGCGACCGCCGGTCAGGCGCATGACTTCCTGCTGCCACTCCGGCGTCGTCTTGTAATTGATGGTGCCGGCAGCGCCCAGCGAGCGCGCGCGTTCGAGCTTGTCGTCGCTCGACGAGGTGATGATTGCATTCACGCCCGCGGCCTTCGCCAGCTGCAACGCCCAGATGGATACACCGCCGGTACCCAGCAGCAGCACGGTGTCGCCAGCCTTCAGATTGCCGGTTTCGAACATCGCATTCCAGGCGGTCACGCCGGCGCAGGTCAGCGTCGCGGCTTCGGTGAAGTCCAGATGGGCGGGAATGCGCGTCAACGCCTCTTCGTGCAGCACGATTTCTTCGGCGAGCACGCCTTCCGCGCTGCCGCCCAGCGCATTCGCGGTCTTGCCTGCAGTCGGCGGACCGTCGATCCAGCCGGGGAAGAAGGACGTGACGACGCGGTCGCCCGTTGTGAAGCGGGTAACGCCGGGGCCGGTTTCGACCACTTCGCCGGCACCGTCCGAGCCGGGGATGATGGGCTTGCTGGTACCGCCGCCGTAACTGCCGCCCGCGATCATGAGGTCGCGATAATTCAGTGCAACGGCGCGCACGCGAACGCGTACCTCGCCCGGGCCGGGCTGGCGGGTAGGCAGTTTGACGCGTTCAAGTCCTTGAATGCCGGTGCCGGGCACGAGTTGGTAGGCGTACATGGTTTTCTCCTTTTCGGTGGTTGACGTTCGCCTGTGTGACAGGCGACGGGATGCTGGTTACTATATGGTTTCCAAGACATCGCCAGTGGTGGAGTTTTTTCCACACAATGCATCCGCAAAGGAAACAATGATGAGAGAGAAGCTGAACGGCATCGATGTGTTCGTGCAGGCGGTGGAAGCGGGCAGTTTTTCAATGGCTGCCGAGCGCTTGCACCTGACGCGCTCGGCTGTCGCGAAGATCATTGCCCGCCTGGAACAGCGGCTGGGTGCGCGCCTGTTCCACCGCACGACGCGCTCGCAGAGCCTCACGGAAGACGGCCAGGCGTATTACGAACATTGCCTGCGCGCCTTGGCGGAACTGGATGCCGGCGAGGCGGCGCTCGATTCAGGACGACGGGAGCCGGCAGGGCGGCTGCGGGTGAGCGCACCGGTGCTGTTCGGCCGCCATTGCGTGGCGCCGCTGCTGCTGGAACTGACGAAACGCCATCCGCGCCTCGATCTGGATATGTCATTCAGCGACCGTGTGGTCGATCTGGTGGACGAAGGTTTCGACCTTGCGATCCGTGTCGGCCCGCTGCCCGACAGCACGACCCTGCAGTCGCGTCCGATCGCGGTGCAGCGCATGGCGGTGTGCGCCTCACCCGCTTACCTCGCCGCGCACGAACGGCCGCAGCGCGTGCAGGATCTCGTGGCGCACACGGGCGTCGTCTACGGCCGCAACGGCCTGCGCAAGGCGTGGGTGCTGCGCAATGAAGAAGGGAAGACGCAGGAAGTGCTGCCATCGAGCAGGGTCGTGCTGGACGACATGGAAGCGATTGCCGAAGCCGCCGCCGCCGGCATGGGACTCGCATGGCTGCCGTGCTGGCTGGCGATGCCGTATGTGCGCAGCGGCCGGCTGGCGATGGTGGTCGATTGCGATCGCCTGCTGTCGGCGAAGATCCATGTGGTATGGCCGCAAAGCCGCTACCTGCCGGCCAAGACACGTGCGGCAATCGATTTGCTGGTGGAGGAAACCCAGCGCCGGATCGATGATCCGACTGGAACGGATGCCGCCTTGGCCGCAGCAGGCGCACTGCCGGCAGACCCGCGCCAGGCGGTGCCGGCCTGAGCTCCGGCAATACGACCGGCAAGTCCGCTGCTTAATTCCGCATTTGCCGGTTGTTGCCAGTTGTGAAGCGGCAACATATCATGGCGGCCCGCCTTGCAGTCGCGGTACGATGACCGTACGCACCGCACGCCGGCACACCGAAACATTTTCCGCAGAAGGAACGGCTTATGTCCTACCCCATCGACCCCGAATTCCATCGCAACAAGGCAAAGTCCCTGCTGGCCGACGCCGAGCTGATTTTTGACGATGCCGCCGTGCAGCGCGCGGTCGACAAGGTAGCCGACCAGCTGAACAAGCGCTTCAACGAGCAGGACAGCGTGGCCTTCCCGCTGGTGCTGGGCGTGATGGGCGGCGCGGTAGTGTTTTGCGGCCAGTTGCTGACGCGCCTGAAATTCCCGCTGGAATTCGATTACATGCACGTCACCCGCTACGGCAGCAAGGACGAAGGCGGCAAGATCGAATGGAAGGTGATCCCGCGCTCGAACGTCGCGGGCCGCACGGTCGTGGTGCTCGACGACATCCTCGACGAAGGCGAAACGCTGGCGCACGTGAAGCAGCGCCTGCTCGACATGGGCGCGGCAGAAGTGGTGCTGGCGGTATTCGCCGACAAGGACATCGGCAAGTCCAAGCCGGTGAAGGCGGATTACATCGGCCTCACGCTGCCGAACAAGTTCGTGGTCGGCTACGGCATGGACGCCTACGGCTACTGGCGCAACCTGCCGAGCATCTGGGCAATCAAGACCGACAAGCAGTCCTGATCGCCGGCTTTCAATAGCCCTTACAGCGCGAGACGGCGCCGCGCGGCGTCGTACTCCGCCTTCAATCGCTCCACCATTTCAGCGACCGTCGGCACGTCGTTCATCAAACCGACACCCTGGCCGGCGCCCCAGATGTCGCGCCACGCCTTGGCCTTGGAACTGCCGCCGGAACCGAAATTCATCTTCGACTTGTCGGCTTCCGGCAGGTTGTCCGGATCGAGTCCGGCAGCGACGATGGACTTCTTCAAATAGTTGCCGTGCACGCCGGTGAACAGGTTGGTGTAGACCACATCCGCCGCAGCCGATTCGACGATCGCATTGCGATAACCTTCCTCGACGTTCGATTCCTTCGTCGCCAGCCAGCGCGTGCCGATATAGGCAAAGTCGGCACCCATTGCCTGCGCGGCGAGAATGGCATCGCCAGACGCGATCGAGCCTGACAACGCGATCGGTCCCTTGAAGAACTTGCGCACTTCCCCCACCAGCGCGAACGGCGACAGCGTGCCCGCATGGCCGCCGGCACCGGCCGCCACCAGGATCAGGCCATCGACGCCCGCTTCCAATGCCTTCTCCGCATGGCGGATCGAGATCACGTCATGCATCACGATACCGCCGTAGCTGTGCACCGCATCCAGCATTTCCTTCGGCGGCGCGCGCAGGCTGGAGATGATGATCGGCACTTCATGCTTCACGCACACCGCCACGTCGTGCTCAAGGCGGTCGTTGGACTGGTGCACGATCTGGTTCACCGCGATCGGGCCCACCTTGGCGCCGGGATGGCTGGCCTTGAAGTCGGCGAGGTCCTGCTGCATTTCGGTCAGCCAGGTGTCCAGCAACTCCGCCGGGCGCGCATTCAGCGCCGGGAAGGAGCCGACGATGCCGGCCTTGCATTGCGCCTTGACCAGCGCGGGGCCGCTGGCGATGAACATCGGGGAAGCGATCACCGGCAGGGCGAGGTCCCGCAGGACGGCGGGCAGATGGGAATTGTCCATGAAATCTCCTTGGGTCGATAGGCTGACGAGCCGCGGCTTTTTCTCATGCCGCGATTGCGTTTTCTGCGATTCTGTTTATGATGTTATCCGAAAAAACAGTGTTTTTCAAACGGTCGTGCTTTTAATATGAAAACCAAGAAACCCGTCGTCGATTTCCGCCAGGCACAGGACGACCTGCGCCAGACCTTGCGCCAAGGCATGCTCGATGCCGCCACCCGCCTGCTGACGGAGGAAGGCCCGACGGCGCTGACCGTGCGCCGCGTCGCCGACGCGGTCAACTGCTCGACCACCCTGCTCTATTCATTGTTCGGCGGCAAGGACGGCCTTGCCAACGAGCTGTACCTGGAAGGCTTCGCGCGGCTGAAAGCGGAATTCGCAGCGGCTGCCGAAAGGGAAGGCAAGCTCGACGGCCTCGAACCCTTGCTCCTGCATGCGCGCATCTACCACCAGTATGCGAAGAACAACCCGAGCTATTACATGGTGATGTTCGGCGACGCGATCGCCGGCTTCGTGCCACCGGTGGAATCGCGCAACAAGGCGTGGGAATCACTCGAAGCGCTGATCCATACCTTCGACGAATGCATGCAAAGCGGCGCACTGCCGCCATCGAATCCGACTGCCGCCGCGCGATTGCTGTGGGCGGCGATGCATGGCGCAGTGAGTCTCGAATTGAAAGGCTATTACCTGAAGACGGAACGCGCAGATGAACTCTTCGATGCCGCAGTCAACGCGGTGTTGAAGGCGCTGCAGAATCCATAACGGCTGCAGGACTTGTGCAGCGTCAGGGAGCGGACTTGGGCATTTTGGCGGGGAACTTCTGCAACATTTCAATGTGTCCGGCTCCCACCGTAAAAATTTCCCAACCACCTCAGTATCCAGGTAAGAGGCTTTGTACTGATGCATTGCATTTGGTCCCCGCCAAAATGCCCAAGTCCGCTCCCTGACGCTGCACAAGTCCGGAACCACACCCAAGAAAAAGGAGACATCATGCAATACGAATCCATCACGCTGGCAATCGAAAACAAGATTGCCCACCTCACCCTCAACCGCCCCAACACGCTCAACACCATGCACCCGCTCCTGTGGCGCGAACTGACGCATGCGCTGCAACACCTGCAACGCGAAGCACCCGCGCGAGTGCTCGTGATTTCATCCACCGGCAAGCACTTCACCGCCGGCATGGCGCTCGACGTATTCGGCACCGAAGGCGGCGTCACGCTCGACGAACGCACTGCCGGCGGACGCGCCAACATCGCGCCGCAGCTGCAAGACATGCACGAAGCCTTCAACCTGATCGAAGGCTTGCGCATGCCGGTGATCGCCGCGATCCAGGGCGGCTGCATCGGCGGCGGCGTCGACATGGTCAGCGCCTGCGACATCCGCCTCGCGACATCGGACGCCTTCTTCTGCATCCAGGAAATCAACATCGGCATGACCGCCGACCTCGGCACGCTGCAGCGCCTGCCCAAGCTGATCCCCGAAGGCATCGTGCACGAGCTCGCCTACACCGGGCGCAGACTACCGGCGCAACGTGCAATGGCAGTCGGCCTGGTGAACGACGTATTTGAAACCCAGCCGGCAATGCTGGAAGCGGCAATGGAAATGGCGCGCGAAATCGCGGAGAAACCGCCGGTCGCGATCTGGGGCAGCAAGCAAGCGATCCACTATGCGCGCGACCACTCCACGCACGACGCCTTGCAGCAGATGGGATGGCTGCAATCGGGCATCTGGCAGACGAGCAACCTCGTCGAAGCCTTCACCGCGAAGCAGCAGGGACGCGCGCCGCGTTACGACGACCTGCCGCCGCTGCGCTCGTTCAAGGATGGCAAATACGTCTTGAAATGACCTCCTGAAAAACCCTGCAATACTGCGCCGGACAAAGCATCTGCCTTACGCCAGATGCTGCAGCGGCACACCGGCCAGCTTGTCCGGATTGCGCACGATAAAGACAGCCGCGATCCTGCCGTCTTCGATGCAGAAGGTTTGCGCCGACTCGATCCGGCCGCCGAGATAGCGCAGCAGCCCAGGCTCGCCGTTGATCCTCGCCATCCGGTATTGCACCTGCCCCGGATAACTGTGTTCCAGCGACCAGAACACACCCGCGATACGGCCTGCACCATGCAGGATGCGCTGAAAGGACGGCATCTTGCCTCCGCCGTCGCTGACCAACGCGACATCCGGCGCGAGCAAGGCTTTCATCGCTTCACGGTCGGCGCGCGCCGCCGCCTGCATGAAGGCACCCAGCAGCGCCCGGTGCGCATCCGGCGTCGGCTGGAAGCGCGGTCTATCTTCGCGCATTTTTTCCTGCGCGCGATGCACCAGCTGGCGGCAGCTCGCTTCGCTCTTTCCAAGCAAGGCGGCAACATCGGCGTAATCCTGGTCGAACGCCTGGCGCAACAGGAACGCCGCGCGCTCTTCCGCACTCAATCGCTCCAGCGTCCAGAGCAGGGCGAGCGATACATCGCTTGCAAGCTCCGCCGCCGTCTCAGGCGTGTTCTCGTCCAGCTCGACGATCGGTTCCGGCAGCCACCAGCCGATATAGCTCTCGCGCTCGGCCTTGCGCTCGCGCAGCCGGTCCAGCGCCAGCCGGGTAGTGACCGTGACGAGCCAGGCTTCCGCCGACTGCAGGCCGGCATGGTCGGCGGCCTGCCAGCGCAGCCAGGCGTCCTGCACCACGTCCTCGGCGTCGGCGCGGGTGCCGAGCATGCGGTAAGCCACCGAGAACAGTTTCGCGCGCACGCCCGCAAACACGCCGTCGGGACCGATATCGTCTTTTCTTTTCATGGCAACCTCTTTCCGCATTCCGCGCATTCCTTAGTCCGAATAAACGATCCGGCTTTACATGCCCGGCGGCGGAACTTCCGGGATCGGGTTGCGCAAGCTCAGGTTCAGCATGTTCCATCCTTTGATGGCGGCTACCGCATAGCCGAGCTCGACCACTTCGACTTCGGAAAAATGCTCGCGCACCCGCGCAAACTCGTCATCGCTCGCATCGCTGTGCGGCTGGCTGTTGACGATTTCGGCCCAGCGCAGCGCCGCCTTCTCGCGCTCGCTGAAGAACGGTGCCTCGCGCCACGCGGCGACGGCATTCAGGTGGCGCGGCTCCGCCCCTTGGCCGAGCAGGTCGCGCCAATGCATGTCCACGCACAAGCCGCAGCCGTTGATCTGCGAGATGCGCAGGTTGACGAGCTCCACCAGCCGCGGGCCGAGCGAGCTTTTCTTCACCGAAGCGGACAGGTTGATCATGGCCTGAAGATTCGCGGGCGCGAGCTTGTAAAACGCGATTCGGGCGGTGTGCGACATGGTAATCCTTTCAGTTGGGCACGGGCAGCGCCCAATGCGCCGCCCTTGACCATAAGACGTACCACGCCGCGGCTTTGTGACAGGCCGGACGAAATATTGCTCCGACATCAAGGGAAACACCGCCAGATTCCTGCCACGTACTCATTCAGCGATCGAGTGTCCCAAGGCCATTCAACCGTTCAGCGATTGCTCCTTGCCTGCCGCATGGCGCGACAGGCTCGGCGGCAGCGATTCGAATTTCTTCCACACGCGCCGCAATTGCCTGCTCGATTGAAAGCCCGCTCGCTCGGCGACATGCTCCATGTCGAGCTGCGATTGCGTGAGCAGGTCGCGCGCCAGCGCCACGCGGATGCGATGCAGGTAATCGACGATGCCGGTACCGGTGTGTTCGCGGAACAGCCGCGTGAGATGGCGCTCGCTGGTGCAGGCGATCTGCGCCAGTTGCGCATTGGTCCAGTCCTTCGCCGGATCGGCGACGATGGCATCCTGCACACGGTGCACCGCCGGATGCAGGTGGTTGCGATAAGCGAGCCAGGGCGAGAATTGTGGATCGGTGCCGGCACGGCGCATGTAGATCACCATCATGCGCGCGATCGCCGCCGCGAACGGATGTCCCGCCAGTTGCGCCACGAAATGCAGGCTCAGGTCGATGCCGGCAGTCACGCCGGCGCTGGTGTAGGCATTGCCGTCCTGCACGAAGATGCGGTTCTCCTGCACCTGCGCGCGCGGCGCTATGCGACGCAACGCATCGCAATGGTTATGGTGCGTGGTGCACTGCCGGCCGTCGAGCAGTCCGGCATGGCCGGCAAGCAGCGCGCCGGTGCAAATGCACAGCAGGCGGTGCTCCGGCTTCGCGCACTTCTTCAGCCAGGTCACCGCCGCTTTCGCTGTGGGGCTTTCGAAATCGTCGTCGCTGCCGGTGCAGCCGATCAGCATGAAGATCGCTTCATCTTCCACCCGTTCCGGCAGTCCGCCAAAGCCTGCCAGCCCAAGTCCGATCGAGGTATCGATGCGCGGCTCGGCACTGACGTAGCGCAACTCGAACAGCGGCGGCTCGCCGTTCTTTTCCCTATGCCGGTTCGCATACCGCAGCACCTCCGCCGGCCCGACCAGGTCGAGCGCGAGGATGTCCTTGCGCAGCAGGAAGTACACGGGTATCGGCTTGTCGGGTGAAGTCATGTGCTGCCTCGCGGTTCCATCGGTATTCCATCTGTCTTGCGGTCGCTTCCGCCAGCTGGCGGCCGGCAAGGCGTTCGACGAGGTGCAGGCTCATGTCGATGCCTGCCGAGATGCCGCCGGACGTCACTACTTTACCGTAGTCCACCCACGGCACGTTGCGTCGCACGCGCAGCGCGGGATATGCCTTTTCGAGGTCGTCGCAATCTTCCCAGTGCGTGGTGACGTCCAGCCCGTCGAGCAAGCCAGCCTCGGCCAGCAGGAAGGCGCCGGTGCACACCGATGCGACGAGCTGCGCACCGGCCGCCTGCGTGCGTATCCAGGCGGCGAGGGCCGCGTTGCCGAGCACGCCGGAGACATCGCCGCCCGGCACGAGCAGCACGTCGATTTCCTGCGACGGCAGCAGCACGCAATCCGGCAACACTTTCATGCCGCCGCGTGCCTGCACCGGACGCATTTCCGGCGCAACGAGGAAGCAGCGGAACGGCGGCGGCGATGCATGCCGACGACCGTGCACGCGCGACGCGGTGGAAAAGACTTCGTACGGGCCGGAGAAATCGAGGATTTCGACGTCGTCGAACACAAGTATGCCTACGCTGAGCATGTTGCCGTCCTTGCAGGTGACATGGGGGATTCCATGACTGCATGGTAGGTGCGGCATGCACAACGCAACAGGCGTAGGGAAGACAAGAAGCGGACAAAAACGGACATGCGTGCCGGCCTGCGCCTGCCGGCAGGCTCGATGAGAGCGTGGAAAGCTGTGGCGGGCGGGAACCTGCTTAGCCCGGCTCAGCCCTGCTCAGTCACGATTCACCAGCCGGCCACCCTGCACTTCGGCCGCCCCGGCGCGCACCAGTTGCGCGACGGCCCACTGGGCGAGTTCCGTATCGTCCTTGTTGAGGTAACGGCTGTTGGCATTGCGTATCAGGTCCATGCCGCACATCGCGGAGGCAACTTCCTCCAGCGGCATGCTTTGCTTGTCCAGCAGCAGGAACTTGAGCATGACCTTGACCGCATTCTGCGCATTGCGCGTCGGGTCGGCG
>DASVLM010000142.1:0-5819 GCA_036384875.1 Noviherbaspirillum sp. | reverse complement strand
GCTGCCCTACCTGGCGACCATCCTCGTGCTGGTGCTGATCTCGACGAATGCCAACTGGATCAAGCTGAACATGCCGGCCTCGCTGGGCAAGAACTTCAGCCCGCACTAAAAGTGCGATGAAGAGTGCTGCGATGTCGTGATGATGTCGCGGGCAGTTTTTTTCAAAAGCATGATCGGCGCACTACCGCAATGATCATGCCGCTGATATGGTGAGTATTCGCCTGCGCATATATGTGCCGCCTGATCGCGGCGCAAAATACCTCGCGCTTCTTGCAGAACCGGCAAGGAGAGAGCGGCATCAGCTTGATATTCGTGGCAGGAGTAAAGCGTCGGCTGCGGCAGCATGCGGCCGGCGAGAATGACGGAGTAGCAATGGAGTACCGGCAGTGCCGGCGCACGCATGACCGCCGTTTTTCCCGCTCGGCGCGTCTCGGGCTCCATACTGGGGAGCGGGAAAACATCAATGAGGAAAACCATGTCTAGAAGCTTCATCCGCGGCGCCTTGACCGCAATGGCTGTGCTGCCGGCAATCGCCTTGTCTCCGGCCGCATCGGCTGCCGATCCGCTCAAAGTAGGTTTCGTGTATGTCAGCCCGATCGGCGAAGCCGGCTGGACCACGCAGCACGACATGGGACGCAAGGAGATGGAAAAGAACCTCTCCGGCAAGGTCATCTCCAAGGTTGTTGAAAATGTGCCGGAAGGCGCCGATGCCGAGCGTGTGATCCGCGACCTCGCGCAGCAGGGCAACAAGCTCATCATCACGACGTCCTTCGGCTACATGAACCCGACGCTGAAGGTCGCGAAGCAATTCCCGGATGTGAAATTCGTCCACCTCACCGGCTACAAGACCGCGCCGAATGTTGCCGTCGCCAATGCGCGCTTCTATGAAGCCCGCTACCTTGCCGGTGTCCTCGCCGGCAAGATGACCAAGTCGAATGTCGCCGGCTATGTTGCCGCCTTCCCGATCCCGGAAGTCCTGCAGGGCATCAACGCCTTCACGCGCGGCATGCGTAGCGTAAACCCGAAGGCCGAAGTCAAGGTCGTCTGGGTCAACAGCTGGTTCGATCCGGGCAAGGAGCGTGACGCCGCCATTACGCTGATGGGCCAGGGCGCCGACGTCGTGACGCACCACACCGACTCCACCGCCGTGGTGCAGGTTGCGGAAGAGAAGGGCAAGTACGCCGTGGCCTATCACTCCGACATGAAGAAGTTCGGCCCGAAGGCGCAGATCGGCGCCGTGACCCACCACTGGGGCCAGTACTACACCAAGGCCGCTCAGCAGGTCATGGACGGCACCTGGAAACCGACCATGGTCTGGGGCGGCATCAAGGACGGCATGGTGGCGCTGGAAGGCATGGGTCCGGCAGTGCCGGCCGATGTGAAGCAGCTGGTGGCCGCGAAGGAGAAGGACATCGTCTCCGGCAAGCTGACGCCGTTCGACGGCCCGGTCAAGGACAACGAAGGCAAGGTCCGCCTCGAGAAGGGACCGATGCCCGACGCAGCGCTGGAGAAAATGGATTACTACGTGGAAGGCGTGTCCGGCAAGCTGCCTGGCAAGTAATCCTCTTCAGAAGTACCTTCTCGAAGGCCTGCCGCGTGCAGGCCTTTTTTGCACCTCGAGAATTGCATTTATTTCAATATTCTTCAGCCTTGCTGCGACAGCATGGACAAACGCGGGATTATGAATATACTGTACGTATGAACAGTATTCGAAATCCGTTGTCCAAGCACGAAGGCCGGCCCGGCTGGGAGGATAGAGAGTTCCTGAAACCGGTGCCCGGTCGCGATGATCAACGCATACTCGTGACGAGGAGTACCGCCATGTTCAAGGCAGGCACCCTGGTGGGCCGGGGCCGATGGCCCAATCAGAACGCGCATCCCGATCACTGGCACAAGCCGGTGCGTGGACAGGTGCTCGATTTCTGCGATGTGCGCGCCTGGGCCAACACCATCGATTTCCCGGAAGATGTGCCGCACGCCGGCGAGGTGATGGGACATGCACTCAAGGCCAAGGCGTCCGGCAAGCTTGATGGCTTGACGCCGGTGCTGTGGGATTTCGACACCCACCGCCGCGTTCTCTGGGAAAAGACGGAGTCGCTGCGCACCTACGAAGACGACATGGTGCTGTGGCACGCCGCGCGCGCCATGCGCCGCGACGAACTCGAACACCCGCGCCGCCGCAAGCAGCGTGACATCCGGGAATTCCTGCCGGACCAGCAGAAGCACCTCGCACTCGCCTAGTTCCTATCCACGCTCCTCCGCTATCGCAGGCATCTGAAGCTTAGCCTCATGCAGACTTTGCATGGCATGGCAATTGTGACCATGCTATTGCCATGGCAATATGCGTCTGCGCCGCATGGCCAGGCACGCTACTTTCCATACTTTCATGAGAGGACTTAAATGATTGACCACACCGGCGTCATCGTCAGTGACTTTGATAAAAGCAAGCAGTTTTACGTTGCCGCCCTGGCCCCTTTGGGCTTCAAGATGCTGATGGAAATACCCGCTTCTATCACAGGCCATACCGACGTTGCGGGTTTCGGCGAGCCGCCCAAGCCCGAGTTCTGGATCAGCCGCGGCACGCCGAACAATCCACCGGTCCACGTGGCATTCCGCGCCGCCAGCAGGGAAATGGTCGACGCTTTCTACCAGGCGGCGCTCGAAGCGGGCGGCAGGGACAATGGCGCACCGGGTATTCGCGCGCATTACCATCCGGATTACTACGGAGCCTTCATCCTCGATCCGGACGGGCATAATATCGAAGCGGTCTTCCACGGGTAGGATTCCGGCCCAGGTCCATTTCATCGATACAATCCATGCCACTTGCTCCCTATCTGAACTCCTCGCCACGGCTCGGCGAACGCATCTACCTCCACGATTCCGCCCACGTCATCGGAGACGTTCGCCTCGGCGACGACTCATCCGTCTGGTGCAACGCCGTCATGCGCGGCGACGTGAACCACATCGTCGTCGGCAATTGCAGCAACATCCAGGACTTCGTGATGTGCCACGTCTCGCACAAGACGCAGAGCAAGCCACTCGGCTCGCCGCTGCTCATCGGCGATTACGTCACCATCGGCCATTCCGCCATCCTCCACGGCTGCGAGATCGGCGATGAATGCCTGGTCGGCATGGGCAGCATCATCATGGACGACGTCATCGTGTCCAGCCGGGTGATGATTGGTGCAGGCAGCCTCGTGCCGCCCGGCAAGCGGCTGGAGAGCGGCTGGTTGTACGTCGGACGGCCCGTGGAAAAGCTGCGCCCGCTGACGGAGTCGGAGATCGCTTATCTGCGGTATTCCGCCGAGCATTACGTCCGGGTCAAGAACAACTATCTCGCTCAATGAGGATCGCATGAAGCTCTACTCGCTTTTCCTCCTGATGGCCACCGCCACCGTGTTCAGCCCTGGCCCGGGCGTGGTCATGACGCTGACGAATTCCCTGCGCTACGGCGTGCGCGGCACGATCGGCGGCATCTTCGGCATCGCATTCGGCGCCCTCGTAGTGGCGGCGATTTCCGCTACCAGCCTGGGCGTGCTGCTTGCCACTTCGGCTATGGCCTTCATGGTGATGAAGTACATTGGCGCAGCCTACCTGATCTATCTCGGCATCAAGCTGTGGCGCTCGCAGGGCTTCCGATTCACCGAAATGCAGACGCATAGCGCGAGCTTCGGCAAGCGCTTCCTCGAAGGCCTGTCGCTCCAGCTCACCAATCCCAAGGCGATCTTTTTCTTCCTGTCGGTATTCCCGCAATTCATCGACCCGTCGGCCGCCTACGCAAAGCAGTTCCTGCTGCTGGTCCTGACCTACAGTTCGCTGGTCGTGGTCATCCACTGCATCTATGCCTTTTCTGCCCAGCGCGCGAAGGCATGGCTGGTTTCGGAAAAGGGCGGACGCATCATCAACAAGACCGGTGCCGCGACTTTTCTCTTCTTCGGCGCGATGCTGGCGACGGCAAAGAAAAGCGCCTGACGTGCCGACGAAAGGATGCCAATGAATCGCTCCAGGGATGAACAGTTTCACGAAGTCGCAAGAGGGCTTGGACACAGCTTCGAAGGCGAAATCCGCATCGGCGGCAATTACGTTTCGCTGATGGAAAATGATGGCGAAATCTGGATCAGCGGCCAGATTCCGCGCGTCGGTGACAAGGTGGTGGTGACCGGCCGCGCCGGTACCGATGTGTCGCTCGACCAGGCGCGCACCGCCGCCAGGATTTGCGTCATGCGCGCGCTGGCGCTGCTGCGCCAGTCGCTCGGATCGCTGGAGCGCATCAGGAAAGTCCTGCGCATCACCGTGTATGTGCAATCGGCGCAGGACTTCACGCAGCAGAGCGAAGTGGCGGATGGCGCATCGGAAGTGCTGTACGCGATTCTCGGGCAGGCCGGCGTGCATACCCGTACTTCGGTGGGCGTCTACCAATTGCCCAAGAATGCCGCGGTAGAACTCGACATGGTCGTTGCCGTCGATCCGGCTTTGTGAGGGCAGCGCAGGACTGATGTGGCACGCCACGCACCGCTTCCCATAAATTGGTGATTGTGAGCGCTTCCGTTTGATGCCAACATCAGCCGTTCATTTTTTGCAAGAACGGGAAATGCGGCTGATACGGGAGCGTTCATGAGTGCCGGAATACAAACCACGCGGGTGGAGCCATCCTTCTCGCCGGCTGAAGTTGCGCCGGCCGATACACTGCGATTCACCTTCACCGGCAGCGGACGCGAATACTTCCGCATCTGGCTGGTCAACCTTTGCCTCACGATCCTGACGCTCGGCATCTATTCGGCGTGGGCCAAGGTCAGGCGTCTGCAGTATTTCGACCGCAATACCCGCCTCGGCGATGCCGTGTTCGACTTTCACGGCGACCCCAAGGCTATCCTCAAGGGCCGGCTGTTGGCCGTCGGCCTGCTGGCGGCATATCAATATGCTTTCGGATTCTCGCGCGTGGTCGGCGCAGTCGTGGTGTGCTTCCTGCTCGTCGCGCTGCCGTGGCTGATGCGCAGCGCATTGCGCTTCCGCCTGCGCAATACCAGTTACCGTGCGCTGCGTTTCGACTTCGATGGCTCGGCCGCGGGTGCCTATCTCGCCTACGGCCCGGTCATGCTGCTCTTTCTTGTACCGTCCGCCATCGTGGCGTGGAACCCCGCCAATGCCAAATGGGCAGGTCTCAGCGGTTCGCTGTACTTCCTCTGGCCGTGGATACACGCGCGCATCAAGAACTACCAGCACGCCAACCTGTGTTTCGGCTCGGCGCACGCCAGCTATGTGCCGCAGACGAAGAAATTCTTTTCGGCCTACTGGCGGAGCTCACTGCTCGGCTCGCTGATGGCGGTCGCTGCCGGCGTTCTCATGGCGGTGGTCTTGCCGGCTGTTGGTGCAAAGGGCGGCTGGGGAATTGCGCTCGTCGTCTTTGTGCTGCTGGCTGTCGGCGGCCTGTTTTACCTGTTCGCCGGACCCTATCTGCAGGCCAGGATTGCCAACCTCGTCTGGTCCAACACATCGTTCCCGCATGCGCAGATCGCTTCCGACATCAAGCCCTGGGGTTACATGAAGCTGCAGGCAGTCAATGCCGTGCTGACCTTGCTGACGCTGGGACTGTACCGTCCTTTTGCCGTCGTGCGTGCCTACCGCTACCGGCTCGACGCGGTGACGATCCAGGGCGACTTCGCCTTCGAACGCATCACTGCCGGCGAAGGCAGCCATGCCGCGGGCACCAGCGGCGACAGCGCCGCCGATTTCTTCGGCTTCGATCTTTCCTGGTAAGACTCGACATGATTCCGGCTACCTATTTCAACGGACGCGACGGCAAGCTGCATCGCGTCGAC
>DASVLM010000141.1:0-2567 GCA_036384875.1 Noviherbaspirillum sp. | reverse complement strand
GCGCGGCGACATCGTCGTCGCGCTCGATGCCGACACCCAGTTCGAGCAGGACACCATCGCCCGGCTGGTACGCTGGTTCACCGACGAGGAGATCGGCGCCGTCGCCGGCAATGCAAAGGTCGGCAATCGCGTCAACATGATTACGCGCTGGCAGGCGCTGGAATATGTCGTGGCGCAGAATCTGGAGCGCCGCGCGCTGGCCGCGCTCGGCACACTCACCGTCATTCCCGGCGCGGTCGGCGCGTGGCGCAAAAGCGTGTTGCAGGAGCTTGGCGGTTTTCCCGCCGAAACGCTGGCGGAAGATCAGGATCTGACCATCGCCGTGCAACGCGCCGGATACGAGGTAAAGTTCGACAGCTCGGCCATCGCATGGACGGAAGCGCCGGCGACCGTGCGCGGCCTCGCCAAACAGCGCTTCCGCTGGGCCTACGGCACGCTGCAATGCCTGTGGAAATACCGCGACATGACGTTCAATCCCCGCTACGGCGCGCTCGGCGCCATTGCGCTGCCGCAGGTATGGGTGTTTCAGATTCTGCTCACCGCCTTCGCGCCGCTCGCCGATCTGCTTCTGCTGTGGCAACTTGCCTGGCAGGGGATTTCCTATCTGGAGCATGGCGCGGAATTCCAGAACACCGACCTCATCACCGTCGGCATCTATTACGCCGTCTTCGTCGTGGTCGACCTGCTTGCCGCGGTCTTCGGTTTCCTGATCGAGAAAAGCGAGAACTGGAGCCTGCTCTGGTGGCTGCCACTGCAGCGCTTCGGCTATCGCCAGATCATGTATTATGTCGTGGTGCGATCCATTCTAACCGCCATCCGCGGCCCCTCGGTAGGCTGGGGAAAGCTGGAACGCACAGGCACCGTGAAGGTGCGGCATAGAGAAGAACTTCCCCACGAGGCATAGACGAACGCGCTCTTTCGCGGGAACATGCGTTCAGCGAAATGGGGGAGTCCTTCTATGCGTTCCTTGATCCGTCTTGCCGTCGCCGCCGGTTTTGCGGTTGCCGGTTCTTCCTTGGCCTTTGCACAACCGGCGCCATCCCTTCCCACCAAGGAGGGCAACTACATCATCAAGAATTTCAAATTCTCCGACGGCGAGACGCTGGATACGCTGCGGCTCCACTACACGACACTGGGAACGCCGGTGCGCGACAAATCGGGCCGCGTGACGAATGCGGTTCTCATCATGCATGGCACGGGCGGCAGCGGGCACCAGTTCCTGCGGCCGCAATTCTCCGGCGTGTTGTTCGTGCCGGGCGGCCTTCTCGACATCAGGAAGTATTACATCATCCTGCCCGACGACATCGGACACGGAAAATCCTCCAAGCCCAGCGACGGCATGCGCGCGAGCTTCCCGCAATATGGCTATGAGGACATGGTCAATGCGGAGCATGAACTCGTCACCAAGGGATTGAACGTCAATCATCTGCGCCTCGTGATGGGCACGTCGATGGGCTGCATGCATTCCTTCATGTGGGGCGAAGCGTGGCCCAACATGATGGACGCATTGATGCCGCTGGCCTGCGAGCCGACGCAGATCGCCGGCCGCAACCGCATGTGGCGCAAGATGACCATCGACGCCATTCGCAACGATCCGGCGTGGGACAACGGCAATTACAAGACCCAGCCGCTGATGGGCCTGCGCGTCGCCGTGGACATGCTGCTGATCGCGGGCAGCGCGCCGCAGCAGATGCAGAAAGATCTGCCCACGCGCGACGACGCCGACAAATATCTCGCCGACAAGACGGCCAGCTATTTCTCCGAACTCGACGCGAACGATTTCCTCTATCAGGTCGGCTCGTCGCGCGATTACGACCCCTCCGCCAAGCTGGAAGCAATCAAGGCGCCGACGATGTGGGTGAATTCCGCCGACGATTTCATCAACCCGCCCTATCTGGGCATCGCCGAAGGGTTGGCCGCGCGCAATCCGCACATCAAATATGTCGTGATCCCGGCCTCGCTACAGACGCACGGACACGGCACGCACACCTGGGCGGCGGTGTGGCACGACCGGATGGCGGAACTGCTGAAGGAATCGCAACACTAGTCTTCGCAGGAACCGCAGCAGTTCGAAGCGCCGGACATGCACGCGCAACCCTCATGCATGTCGCGCGAGAGCTGCTCGAAATAGGCGTCGAGCGCATCGCGCACGAGCTGATGGCGGTCCAGGCCCGTCTTCACGGAAGCGATCGCGAGCCGTTCATGCTCGCGATGCGACAAGGTGATGAACAGTTTTTTGGGCCGTGACGGATCGTGCGGCGGATGCGCATCGTGATCGTTGTCCTGCGGCGGCATTATGGGCGCAGCGGGTGGCGGCGCCGGACGAATGGCTTCCGCCCACGCGGGCGAAGGGTGATGCGGCATCATCGTGGACGGCATGGCACTGCCTTTCCGTGCGAGAAGATTGGCGGTGATCGGTGCAAACCGGGCGTGGCTCATCGGTTGCCTCCGTTTTCATAGGACGGCCTGTCGGTCGCGCGGCGGCCGAAGGAATGGGTGCGACGCTCGCCGCCGCCGAACATGTGCGGCTGCGGCGCGCGGCGATCCACGCCGGAGCGCCGGTCGAT
>DASVLM010000140.1:0-6135 GCA_036384875.1 Noviherbaspirillum sp. | reverse complement strand
GCGGCTGCGGACTCCAGACCTCAGCCTCCATCGTCGCCGGCGTTTCATTCGTCCAGCGGATGCCGATCCAGAAGAAGAGCAGCAGGAACAGGTGCATCAGCGCCGCGAGCGTGATCGCCCGCCACCTGCCTGGCTCAGGCGGGACGGAGTAGGGCGCTGTATCAGTCATGGCATTCATTGCTTGGTAGCGAGTCCGACGCGATTGATTCCAAGTTTCTTGGCTTCTGAAATAATCTGGATCACTTCGTCGTACTTGATGTCCTTGTCGCCGGAAATCATTACCGGAAGTTCCGGGTTGGCTTCATGCATTTCGCGCAGTTTGTCCAGCAATGCGGCGCGACCGCCCATCTTTTCTTCGCGGCCGGCATTCTTGCCGCCGTTGATGCCGATAGTCGCGGTGGTATTGGGACGCAGTGATATCTGGATGTATTCCGTCGGCGGAAGTGCGGACTTCGACGCCGTCGGCAAATTGATGACTCCCGGATTGGTCAGTGGTGCGGCGACCATGAAGATCACCAGCAGGACCAGCATCACGTCAATGTAGGGAACGACGTTGATTTCGGATTTGAACTTGCGGACGCGTCCGCCGCGCATGGAACTCTGGCCGGCCATCAGCGTACCTGTCGCTGCAGGATGTTGGAAAACTCTTCGATGAAGCTTTCGAAGCGGATCGCGAGGCGGTCGATGTCGTGCGAATAGCGATTGAAGGCGACGACCGCCGGAATCGCTGCGAACAGACCGATGGCGGTTGCTACCAATGCTTCAGCAATACCCGGCGCGACTGCCGACAGCGTTGCCTGCTGCACGTTCGCCAAGCCGCGGAACGCGTTCATGATGCCCCAGACGGTGCCGAACAGGCCGACATAAGGCGATACCGAACCCACGGAAGCAAGGAAGGCGAGATGCGATTCCAGCGCATCCATTTCCCGTTGGTAGGCGGCGCGCATCGCGCGGCGCGCGCCGTCGACCATGGCGCCCGGATCGATTGCACCCTTGCCGCCAAAACTGGCTCGAATCTTGTTGTACTCGCTCATGCCGGATTCGAAGATGCGCTCCAGTGCGCCACCCTGGCCACCGCTGCGGCGGCGGTTCGATGCAGCTTCTTCGTACAGTGCAGTCAGGTTACCGCCCGACCAGAACGCACGCTCGAATTCCTCGGTCTGGAAACGAGCGTTCCGGATTGCGAACAGCTTGCGAAAAATATAAGTCCAGCTGGTGAGGGAAACGATCAACAGGAGCGTCATCACCAACTGCACGAGCAGCGAAGCGCTGGTGACGAGGGACAGGAAGGACAAATCTTGATTAACAGTCATCGAATCTGCTTGGTTCTAATGGAAAATCGTTTGGATGCCGGAGATGCTCATCCGGTCGTTTTTATACGTTCCAACACGTCGTCGGGAATAGGGCACGGCCGGAAGCTTTTGGTGTCGACGCAGCCTACCCGAATCCGGCCGGTGGCAAGTGCCCGTGGCGCCTGCGTGCCATCGACGCGCAATGCCTCCTGCACAAATTCCACCGATGCGCGTCCTAGCCTTTCGACAACAACTGTCAGTTTCAGTTCATCATCAAGTTTCGCCGGGGCATGATAATCGACCGCCGTGCTTTTGACGACAAACATCACGCGATGCGTTTCCGATAACGCTTGCTGACCGATTCCGGCTGACCTGAGCCATTCTGTGCGGGCACGTTCGAAGAACTTCAGGTAATTTGCATAAAAGACAACTCCGCCGGTATCCGTGTCTTCGTAGTAGACGCGGACCGGCCAGCTGAAGGGAGGCAACATGTCGTTTAAATATTTTGCGCGTCGGCGCTTTTCGAATGGATCAATGGCTCAAGTATTGCGTTTGATGCTCATGCCGGCAAAACCCTGGCAGGTCGGCATCAACTCGATGTAATTGACATTGACGTGCGGTGGCAAGGTCGCGATCCAGTACGCAGCTTCGGCAATATCTGCAGCGGTCAATGGCACCGTGCCTTCGTAGACCTTGGCTGCAGCAGCATCGTCCTTCAAACGCACGTTGGAGAATTCGGTTCCGCCACAAAGGCCGGGCGCGATGTTCGTGGCGCGTACGCCTGTGCCGACAAGGTCAGCACGCAGATTGAGGGTGAACTGGTCGACGAATGCCTTGGTGGCACCGTAAACGTTCCCACCGGGATAGGGATAAGCACCTGCAATCGATCCGATGTTGATGATCAAACCGCGGCCGCGGCTCACCATGTCCGGCAGCAGTGCGTGGGTAACAGTCACGAGGCCGGTACAGTTGGTTGCGATCATCGTCTCCCACTCTTCGAGCGAAGCTTTGTGCGCCGGCTCGATGCCGAGCGCAAGCCCGGCATTGTTGACCAGGATGTCGATGTCTTTCCAGTCGGGCGGCAAAGCAGCGAGGCCGTTCCTGACAGAGGTCTTGTCGCTGACATCCATTGCTATCGGCAGCAGTGCGGCGCCAAGTTCGGTCGCCAGATCGTCGAGACGATCCTTGCGGCGCCCTGTTGCAATCACCTTGTGGCCGTTGGCGACAAATTTGCGCGCCATTTCGGCGCCAAAGCCCGAAGTTGCACCGGTAACCAGAACGATCATGGAGTTCTCCTTGCCGCAGTATCGTAAAGTGCAAAATTGTAGCCCAAAGGACGCTCCCACCCCTTGCGGGAGCCGCAGTCGGCGGCATCCTTGCCGAATTCCATGGCCTCCCTTACAATCTAAGTCCATTTTGTCTCACGTGACTGGCGACTGTCGGGCCTGCAGGCTTGACAACAAGGTGGGGTTCCACCGGGGAACGTGAGACTTCCAACGCCGTTCGCCTGGGCAGCCCAAAAATGGAATGCACGACTGAGGCTGCCTGTCATTTCCATTGGCCCTCATTCGATTTCGGCAAACCCCCTTTGCAACCTAATCGATTGGAGTTTTTCATGTTCGCCAAAGACCATACCATCGCCAAAGTCGATCCCGAGCTCTGGTCCGCCATCCAGCAGGAAAACCAGCGTCAGCAGGATCACATCGAACTGATCGCGTCCGAAAACTACACTTCTCCTGCCGTGATGGAAGCCCAAGGTTCCCAGCTCACGAACAAGTATGCCGAAGGCTACCCGGGCAAGCGTTATTACGGCGGCTGCGAATTCGTTGATATCGCCGAAACCCTTGCCATCAATCGCTTGAAAGAACTGTTCGGTGCGGAAGCCGCCAACGTCCAGCCGAATTCCGGCTCGCAAGCGAACCAGGGCGTGTTCTTCGCAATGCTCAAGCCGGGCGACACCATCATGGGCATGTCGCTGGCCGAGGGCGGCCACCTGACACACGGCATGTCGCTGAACATGTCCGGCAAGTGGTTCAACGTGGTGTCGTACGGACTGAACGAGAAGGAAGAAATCGATTACGACGCGATGGAGCGCCTGGCACACGAGAAGAAGCCGAAACTGATCATTGCTGGTGCTTCCGCTTACTCGCTGCATATCGATTTCGAGCGCTTTGCCAAGGTGGCGAAGGATGTCGGTGCGTATTTCATGGTCGACATGGCTCATTATGCCGGCTTGATCGCGGCGGGTGTCTATCCGAATCCCGTGCCGCATGCCGACTTCGTTACGTCCACCACGCACAAGTCCCTGCGTGGTCCGCGCGGTGGTGTGATCCTGATGAAGGCAGAACACGAAAAGGCCATCAACTCGGCAATCTTCCCCGGCATTCAGGGTGGCCCACTGATGCACGTCATTGCCGGCAAGGCTGTCGCGTTCAAGGAAGCGCTGTCTCCGGATTTCAAGGCTTACCAGCAGCAGGTCGTGAAGAACGCCGACGCACTGGCAAAGACGCTGATCTCGCGTGGTCTGCGCATCGTCTCAGGCGGTACGCAGTCGCACGTGATGCTGGTTGACTTGCGCGCCAAGAAAATCACCGGCAAGGAAGCGGAAGCCATCCTCGGTTCGGCTCACATGACTTGCAACAAGAACGCAATCCCGAACGATCCGGAGAAGCCCTTTGTTACTTCCGGCATCCGTCTTGGCAGCCCCGCGATGACGACACGCGGCTTCAAGGAAGCGGAAGCTGTCAAGGTCGGCAACCTGATTGCCGATGTTCTCGATAACCCGCATGATTCGGCGACGATCGAACGCGTCAAGGCTGAAGTGAAAAAGCTGACGGACGAGTTCCCCGTCTACGCCAAATAAACGAGCGGTATTTGGACGCGGCGCATGACATGCCTCGTCCACTTCCGAGGCGTATGGGTAATTTGGCTGCCATCCCATGGACATGGGATGGCAGAATTTCCATAAAAGCAAGATAATTATCGAATTGATAATTTTCGCCGCCGGTTGCTGTTTGCCGGTAATAGTTGTGACTACCGCTGCGCCATGAAATGCCCGTTCTGCCACCACGATGACACCCAAGTGATCGACACCCGCGTGTCCGAGGAAGGGGATACCATTCGCCGCCGCCGCCGGTGCGCGCATTGCGACAAGCGGTTCACGACCTACGAGCGCATCGAGTTGCAGATGCCTGTCGTGGTCAAGAAGAATGGCAGTCGTACCGAATTCGATCCTGCAAAGCTGAGATCCAGTTTTATGCTGGCTTTGCGCAAGCGCCCAGTGTCCGCCGAAGCGGTCGATGGAGCCATTCAACGAATCGAAGAAAAACTCCTCTCCAGCGGTTCCCGCGAAGTGATCTCCGGGCACATCGGCGAACTTGTCATGCGCGAGCTTAAGCGCCTGGACAAGATTGCCTACATCCGCTTCGCCTCAGTCTACAAAAGTTTCGAGGACGTGGCGGAATTCCAGGATGCGATCGCCGAAGTCGGGCGAGAGCGCAAGTCTTCCAAGTAAAGAATATCCTCTGCTGTAACGGCCATGGCGTTCGCTCGCGTAAAATATTGTCATATTAATAATAAAAATCGAGGCTTGCTCTCCCCACCCGACATATCTGTGCCCCGGTCAGGTGGCAATGCAGGATTTTCATTGGTCGAGGTCTTGGTATCCATCCTGATTCTGGCCATTGGCGTAATCGGTACTGCAGGAATGCAGCTTGCCGCGGCTCGAACGACTCAGCAATCAGCGTTGCAGACTGTGGCGCTCGAATTGGCGTCGGAAATGAGTGACAAGATTCGCTCGAATGACCGCTTATCGAATTCAAATATCGCCGGCATATACCTATCGGTTGACTACGATTCGGAACGGCAAGGCGAGCCGGCGCCGCCGAGCAAGCTGTGCTTCGATATGGAATGCGACAGTCGGGAGATCGCGGGATTTGACATCTACGACTGGGAAAAGCGCGTCAGAAGCGAACTGCCGGGGGGACGGGTGCGTATCTGCCGAGACGCGCATCCCTGGAGTGAAGCAAGCCGCTCATTGAAATGGGACTGTAAGGCCGCAGACTCTGATGACTCTGCACCTATCGTAGTCAAGGTCGGTTGGCTAGGTAAAAATCCCGACGGTTCGCTGGTACGGAATAGCGCCGAGGGGTTTCCGCCCGCTGTCGCTCTGGCGGTTGCCTCGTACGCCGAATGACATGATTGTTCGTGAATTTTGCCTCAGGCGGCTAGGAGGGCTTCGGCAGTTGGGGTTGTCGCTGGTGGAATTGATGATTTCCATGATGCTGGGCATGTTTGTCGTGCTTGCTGGTGGGGCGTTGCTGGTGTCAACCAAGTCGAGTTATTCCGCGCAGAACGAAGTGGCACAGATTGAAGATACCGGCCGCTATGCTCTTGAGAACATCAGTCGTTCGGTACGCCAGGCTGCTTTTGAAGACCGTGGAACTGAAGACGCACCTATCGTTACCCAGGCAGGGTACTCCGCCAACATTGCCGGATTCGATGCGCGCAGTCTCAAAGGTGCATCGGAAGGCCTTGATGCATTGCTTAACAAAGCGGTAAATGGAAGCGATGTGCTGGCTATACGGTTCTTCGGTTCAGGTCCGCAGCCGAATGGAGACGGCACGATGGTTAATTGTGCTGGCTTTAGCGTACCTGCGCCGGAATCCCAGGCAGAAGCGGACGAAGGCAGAGGCTGGAGCATCTACTACGTCGCCGAGGATTCCACCGGCGAACCGGAGCTCTACTGCAAATTTCGTGGAGACTCCGGTTGGACCTCCCAGGCGATTGCGCGCGGGGTGGAGTCTTTCCAAGTCCTGTATGGCGTAGACACGGATGGCGACGG
>DASVLM010000139.1:0-2830 GCA_036384875.1 Noviherbaspirillum sp. | reverse complement strand
ATCACCGGCGCAAGCCCTTCGGAAATTTCGTCCAGCAACAGCAGGCGCGCGCCGGTACGCAGGATGCGCGCTACCGCCAGCATCTGCTGTTCCCCGCCCGAGAGCCGCGTGCCCTGGCTGGTACGGCGCTCCTTGAGGTTGGGAAACATCTCGTAGATTTCCTCGATCGACATGCCCTTGTCCGTCTTGGAAACATGCGGCGGCAGCATCAGGTTTTCCTCGGTCGACAGCGAGGAAAAGATGCCGCGCTCTTCCGGGCAATAGCCGACGCCGAGGTGGGCGATCTTGTAGGTGGGAAGGCCGATGGCTTCGGTGCCGTTGATCTTGATGGAACCCTTGCGCGCGCCAGTCAGGCCCATGATGGCGCGCAGCGTGGTCGTACGGCCGGCGCCGTTGCGGCCCAGCAGCGTGACCACTTCACCCTGCTCCACCGAAAGATTCACGTCATGAAGAATGTGCGACTCGCCATACCAGGCATGCAGACCGGAGATCGTCAGCGCTTGTGCCGCCATTCAGTGTGCTCCCTCTAGTGCGCCGGCAGTGGTGCCCATGTAGGCTTCCATCACCTGCGGATTGCTCGATACTTCGGCATACGTGCCTTCAGCCAACAGCGCGCCGCGCTGCAAGACCGAGATGCGATCGCTGATGCCGGAAATCACGCTCATGTTGTGTTCCACCATCAGGATGGTGCGACCGGCAGAAACCTTCTTGATCAGCTCGGTCACGCGATGCACGTCTTCGTGGCCCATGCCCTGCGTCGGCTCATCGAGCAGCATCAGTTCCGGTTCCATGCCGAGCGTGGTCGCGATTTCCAGCGCGCGTTTGCGGCCGTAGGGCAGGTCCACCGTCATCGTGTCCGCGAATTTTTCGAGATCGACTTCCGCCAGCAATTGCATCGCGCGGTCGTTCAGCGTGGACAGCTTCTTTTCGCTCTTCCAGAAATGGAAGGAATTGCCGAGCGGACGCTGCAAGCCGATGCGCACATTCTCCAGCACCGATAGGTGCGGGAACACGGCGGAAATCTGGAAGGAACGGATGATGCCCTGGCGTGCGATTTGCGCGGGCCTGGCCATGGTGATGTCACGGCCGTTGAACAGGATTTGCCCTGAGGTGGGCACGAGGAACTTGGTGAGCAGGTTGAAACAGGTGGTCTTGCCGGCGCCGTTGGGGCCGATCAATGCATGGATGTGGCCGCGCTGCACGCGCAGGCTCACATTGTTGACTGCAGTGAACCCCTTGAACTCCTTGGTCAGCTGCCTCGTCTCCAAAACTACATCCGACATGGGGTCTCCCTTGGCTTCGTCAGATCTCGTTGCGTAGAGCGTGTTTGAAAGACGGCGAACGTTGGAGGCCGGCTTTCAAACAAACTCCCAATTTTGAACAGTACACGGCAGCACCGCGCTACTGGCAATACGGCAGGGAACGCTTCTGCCTCATGTTTGTCCTGCATCAATCGCAGTCACATGTTGACGAAAAGCAATCCGGGGAATGTTAGCATGAAGAAAAAATGCATGCATCCGCTTCATCGGACGCATGCATTTTTCAGAGGCACGAACAACAGGCGGGCGTTCTTTCAATCGGCGTGGACACGCCGCATCTTGTCTCGCAGCGAAGCGGTGAACATCATCGCGGACTCGGCAATTTTCAGGCGTCCAAGGTCGAACTGCTGCAATTGCTGGAATACGACCTGGTTGATGGACATGGTCGCCTGCATCATCAGCAATTCGGACGCGGCGACGGAAGCCTCTGCTTGCGGCGGCGCCACGTAGGGATTTGGTACTTCCTCTTTTTCGGCGAGGCAGCAATAGATGTCTGCCAGCGAAATCGTGTGCGGCGGACGGGTGCAGCACCAGGTATCCGGATGCCGCTCGTGCGGCTTGAGCAGGCCGCCGTTCGTCAACATGCGCAACAGCTTGCGCAGATGGCGCACCGATACTTCCAGCGAATCCGACAGTTGTTGCGCGCTCGGCGGATGCGACGCATTGCAGATCAGCTGCGTCATGATGGAAAGCGCTGTCGCCAGACGCAGATGCAACTCGGGATTGCCGAGCATGAATTCGCCATTGTTGGTCATGTACTTGTCTCCTCCTTTGCAGGGAGAAGGCAGGGTACGGGAACGCGGCGCAGCAAATCCAATGCTTTGTGCTCATGGGGTCATGCAATCTCTGCATAATCGCGCTTCGCCGTTTTTTGCGTACGTTCTGCGCGTATCCATTCGGCGGCCTTTTCCGCGATCATGATGGTCGGCGAATTCGTGTTGCCCGAGGTGATGGTCGGCATCACTGACGCATCGGCAACGCGCAAGCCTTTCACACCGCGCACGCGCAGCCGGCTGTCCACTACCGCCAGCGCATCGCTAGCCTCGCCCATCTTGCAGGTGCCGACCGGGTGGAAGATGGTGGTGCCGATATCGCCGGCCGCCTTGGCCAGTTCCTCATCAGTGGAATACTGCATGCCCGGCTTGAACTCTTCCGGTGCATACTTTTTCAGCGCCGGCGCCGCCACGATTTTGCGCGTGAGTTTCAGCGCATCGGCTGCCACCTTGCGGTCTTCCGGCGTGGACAGGTAATTCGGCGTGATCTTCGGCGCAGCGAAAGGATCGGCGGATGCGATGCGCACATGGCCGCGCGCCGTCGGCCGCAGGTTGCACACGCTTGCGGTGAAGGCCGGGAAAGGATGCAGCGGCTCGCCGAAGCGCTCCAGCGACAACGGCTGCACATGATATTCGAGATTGGGCGTCGCATACGACGGATCGGAACGCGTGAATGCACCGAGCTGCGACGGCGCCATCGACATCGGGCCGCTGCGCGTCATCACGTATTCCATGCCG
>DASVLM010000138.1:0-8144 GCA_036384875.1 Noviherbaspirillum sp. | reverse complement strand
ACGAAATGGCCGATCCAGGCGAAGCCGTACCCGCAGCCCAAAGCAGCCAGGATCCACCATGGATTGCCAGTCAGCAGGAGTGCGGCAAGACAGAATAATGCAAGGGTGGAGCCGACGAAGTGCAGCTCGCGGCAAGTGCGGTTCGAATGTTCTGTGAGGTAGTCGGGATAGAACTCTGAGAACGATGCATATTCGTGTTGCGTCATGGCAGACATGAGAAGCTCCTTTCCACAGTGTCTACTTTCACATTAGACGCAACGGACAGCGGATGCAAGCCGGAAGTGTCTTTCCGGCCGCAAACCGCTGACGTATCGCCTTCTTCTACCTGCAGAAGGAGAAAAGTGCGTCCAGTACCGCATCGGGCTGTTCTGCCATCAGCGAGTGGCCGCAATGGTCGATTTCCACCACCTTGTTGCCGGCAATTGCATTGCGCAACAGCGCCGTTGCCTTCGGCGGCGTCATCACGTCACGCTTGCCGAGGAGCAGCAGCGCCGGGCAGGCAATGGATTTCGCCGCTGCCTCGCCGTTCGCGTATGCATTGCATGCCGAGAAATCGGTATGGAAGACCTTGGCAGGATTCAGTTTCGAGATGCGCTGCATCAAGCGCTGTGAGCCGCCCATCACGTAAAAACCCGGCCCCGGACAAGACGGTTTGTGGGCGATTGAAGTATGCGACCAGATGTTGACCATGTCGATCGCACGCTGCTCTTCGTTCAGCGATGCTTCCAGCAAGGTGTTGGATACCTTCATCGGATAAGCCGTGCCGACCAGCGCCAGCCTGCTGACCCGGTCAGGGGCGCGAAATGCGGTTTCCAGTGCGATCAGCGATCCCATGCTGTGGCCGATCAGCGCCGCCTGCTTCACGCCGGCGGCATCAAGCAGCGCCAACAGCCAGTCCGACATTGCTTCAACTGTCGTCAAGGGCTCGCCTTTGCTGCGGCCGTGGCCCGGTAAATCCACCGCCATCACGCCAAAGCCGTGATGCGCGAAGTAGCGTGTTTGCAGGATCCAGACGGAATGATCGTTTTGCGCGCCGTGGATGAAGACGGCTGTCGGCAACGAGGCATCGAAGGGCTTGCCGCCGGTGTAGCAATAGGCATCCTTTCCATGAACATTCAACAGCATCTCAGGCTCCTTTTTGCGCGGCCTTCAATCCGCGCGACAGGTCTTCGATCAGGTCGCCGGCATCCTCCAGGCCGATCGACAAACGCATCGTGCCTTCGGTAATGCCCGAGGCGACGAGCTGGTCGGTAGGAACGCGGAAATGCGTGGTCGATGCGGGATGGATGACCAGTGATTTCGCATCGCCGACGTTGGCCAGGTGGGAGAACACCTTGAGCGACTCGACGAAGCGGCGTCCTGCAGCACGGTCGCCGCGGATGCTGAACGAGAAGACGGCGCCGCACCCCTTCGGCAGCAGCTTTTGCGCCAGGGCGTGGTCGGGATGCGATTCAAGTTCGGGGTAGGACACCGTTTCCACTGCCGGATGCGCGGCAAGGAACTCCACGACCTTGCGGGTGTTCGCGACGTGGCGATCCATACGCAGGCCCAGCGTTTCAATGCCTTGCAGGATGGCGAAGGCATTATGCGGGCTCATCACCGCGCCGAAGTCGCGCAGGCCCTCGCGCCGAGCGCGCAGTGCAAAGGGCGCGACTGTCGATTCTTCCGAGAACACCATGCCGTGGAAACCGTCATACGGTTCGCAGAGTTCCGCGAAATGTCCGGTCTTTTCATAGGCTTCCTGCCAGTCGAAGGTGCCGCCGTCGACCAGCAGCCCGCCGACAGCAGTGCCGTGGCCGCACAGGAATTTCGTGGCCGAGTGGAAGATCAGGTCGGCACCGTGGTCGAAGGGTTTCAGCAGGTAGGGCGTGGTAAAGGTTGCGTCCACCATCAGCGGCAAGTGGCGCTCGTGCGCAATTGCGGCGACGTTCGGTATGTCGAGCACGTCCAGCCCGGGATTGCCGAGTGTTTCTCCGAACAGCACCTTGGTGTTCGGGCGGATTGCATTGCGCCAGGCATCGAGGTCGCGCGGGTCGACGAAGGTGGTTTCGATGCCGAAGCGTTTCATCGTGTAGGCCAGCAGGTTTTGCGAGCCGCCGTAGAGCGCGCGCGATGCCACCACATGCGAACCCGCGCCGGCGATGGTTGCGAGGCCGAGATGCATCGCTGCCTGTCCGCTTGCCACCGCAATGCCGGCAACGCCGCCTTCCAGCGCGGCGATGCGCTCTTCCAGCACGGCATTGGTCGGATTCGAGATGCGGGAATACACATGGCCCGCACGTTCCATGTTGAACAGCGATGCGGCGTGGTCGGAATCCTTGAAGACGAAAGAGGTTGTCAGGTAGATCGGCGTGGCGCGTGCGCCGGTGGCCGGGTCGGGGGTGGCGCCCGCATGCAGCGCGAGCGTGTCGAACCCTGGATAGTTGGGATCACTCATGGTCTGGCTTGTCTCCGAAAATAACCGAAACGTTTCCCACCATCGGGAGCTATTTGCCGATGATGTCGTTCCTTGTGGAATCCTCGCCATGCTAGCACTGAAAGAAGAGGGCGGTTGTCATGCGGATGACTGTGGCAGCGCTGGATTTTTCAGGCGGCTTGGGCTACATTTGAAGCGAAATTGCAACAGATTCTGCATTAACCCGGCACGGCGTGTTCGCGCGTATCCGGGTGCGGTTTGCAAGCCTTCCACAACAATTTTTCTCCGGGACGAGGACGATTCATGAAAGTATCCGAAATTCTGAAAGTCAAAGGCGACATCCTCTACACCGTGACCCCCGACACTCCCATGGTGGAAGCGGTAGATACGATGGCGGAAAAGGATCTCGGCTCGCTGGTGGTGATGGAGTTCGGTGAACTGGTCGGCATGCTCACGTTCCGGGAAGTGATGAAGACCCTGCACACGAACAAGGGCGCGATCGGTACCGACACCGTGCGCAGGCACATGGACGATCATCCGATCTCGATCACGCCGGAAACCGAAGTCAATGAAGTGCGCCGCCTGATGCTGGAGCGCCATGCGCGTTATGTTCCGGTTCTTGATGCCAGGACACTGATGGGTGTGATTTCGTTTTACGACGTAGCCAAAGCAGTGTTCGAAGCGCAAAGCTTCGAGAACAAGATGCTCAAGGCTTACATTCGCGACTGGCCTGCAGAGGGCGACGAGTAATCGACGCGCAATATACGCAGTAAAAGGCCAAAGCAGGCAATAGCAGGATTCAGGCTGGAGGGCCGTTCCCGGTGTGTCCGGGAGCGGCCTTTTTGTTTGGCGGCGGGTTTAGTGCGCATCGCCCTGCGGTATCGAATAACGCCACTTTGCGAAAAGCGTTGCTTGCCATGTACACAAGCGAGCCGCGCTCCTCTACACTGCGCATCGATGCATCGCACCACGTGAGACGACGCACATCTTGGGAGAACACATCGCATGAGCCATCAAAGCCAATCCAGCCAGTTCGCCTTGCTCGGACAGCGCCGCTTTGGTCCTTTCTTCTGGACGCAATACCTCGGCGCCTTCAACGACAACGTCTTCAAGACTGCGCTTCTCACCATACTGACCTACGACGCACTGGGCTGGACGTCGATGGAGCCGGGTCTTTTGAACAATTTGATTCCCGGTCTCTTCATCCTGCCTTTTGTGCTGTTTTCGGCCAGCGCGGGCCAGTTCGCCGACAAGCTGGAAAAATCCCGGCTTGCACGTTTCGTGAAGCTGCTGGAAATTGCCATCATGGCGGTTGCCGCCATTGGCTGGATGCAGCACCAGCTATGGCTGCTGGTGGCCGCTGTAGTCGGTATGGGGCTGCATTCGACGCTGTTCGGGCCGGTCAAGTATGCCTACCTGCCGCAGCAATTGAAGCCGGAAGAACTGATCGGCGGCAACGGCTTGATCGAGATGGGTACCTTCGTCGGCATCCTGTTGGGCGAAGTGCTGGGTGCGGTGCTCGTGGTGCACAAGCCGTGGGGACTCGAGTTCGTTGCCTTTGGCACGATTGCCATCGCCGTACTTGGCTGGCTGTGCAGCCGCGGTATTCCATTGTCGCCGGCGTCGGCCCCGGAGCTGAAGATCAACTGGAATCCTTTCACGGAAACGGCACGCAACATCAGGTTGACCCGGCAGAACCGCCCGGTCTTTTTGTCGGTGCTCGGCAACTCCTGGTTCTGGTTCTACGGTGCGGTCATCCTCGCGCAGTTTCCGGTGTACGCGAAGGATTACCTGCACGGCGACCACAGCGTTTTCGTGCTGCTGCTCACTGTTTTCTCGCTCGGCATCGGCGCCGGTTCGCTGCTGTGCGAACGCATGTCCGGCCACAAGATCGAGATCGGCCTCGTGCCCTTCGGCTCCATCGGTCTGTCGCTGTTCGGTGCCGACTTGTACTTCGCCAGCACCGCCTACACCAACACGGGGGCGGTCGACATAGCAGGTTTTATCGGCCAGCACGGCAGCTTGCATATCCTGTTCGATTGCATCTTGATCGGCGTCTTCGGCGGCTTTTACATCGTGCCGCTGTTTGCCGTCATCCAGACGCGGTGCGATCGCAAGCATGTCTCGCGCACCATCGCCGGCATGAACATCATGAACGCAATCTTCATGGTGGTGGCCGCCTTGTTCGCGATGGTGTTGCTGAAGTCCGGCTTCACCATCCCGCAGCTGTTCATGGCGACCGCACTGCTCAATGCGGTTGTTGCCATCTACATCTTCTCGCTGGTGCCGGAATTCCTGATGCGTTTTCTGGCGTGGCTGTTGATTCATACCATCCATCGCGTCGAAGCGGTCGATACCGACCGCATTCCCGAAGAGGGCGCGGCGGTGCTGGTATGCAATCACGTCAGCTACGTCGACGCGATAGTCATCATGGCCGCCAGCCCGCGTCCTATCCGCTTCGTGATGGACCATCGCATCTTCAAAATTCCGGTGCTTTCCTGAATTTTCCGAACTGCGCGCGCCATCCCCATCGCATCGGCCAAGGAAGACCCGTGGCTCCTGGAAAAGTCCTTTGTCGACATCGCGCAAGCCTTGCATGAAGGTGAACTCGTCTGCATTTTCCCGGAAGGGAAGTTGACATCGACGGGAGAGATGAACGAGTTCAAGGGTGGTATCAGCAAGATTCTCGAACGTACCCCGGTGCCGGTCATTCCGATGGCCTTGCGCGGGCTGTGGGGCAGCATGCTGACGCGCCATCCGGGCAACCCGTTCGAGCGTTCCTTCCGTCGCGGTCCCTTCTCACGACTGTCGCTGGCGGTCGGGCAACCGGTCGAACCTGCTGCAGCCACGCCGGAGAAACTTTATTCGCAGGTGGCGCAACTTCGCGGCGAATGGAAATAGGGATGTATCTGCCCGGTGCTTGCATGAACGCCGGGCCAACAAACCTTGCGGCCAGCCAAGCGGATTGCTAGGCGACCATGGGCGAGTTCCGAATCTCGTCTTCATCGCTCAGCCGGCACGGTGCGGCCAGCGGCAATGCGAGGATAAAGGAGGTGCCGACGCCCACTTCGCTCTGTACCCTGATGCGTCCGCCGAGTATGCCGGTGACAATGTTGTGGGCAATGTTCAAGCCCAGCCCGGACCCGCCTGCACCCAGCTTGGTGGTGAAGAAAGGGTCGAAGATACGATTCAGGTTGGCGATAGGAATGCCGACACCGTCGTCCGTCACGATGAATTCGACCCAGTCTTCTCCCGTACGCAGTGCGCTGATGGTGACTGTGCCGGTGTTGCGGTTCTCGAATCCATGCAGCAGTGCGTTGTTTACCAAGTTGGTGATGACCTGGCCGAGCGGACCGGGATAGCTGTCCATGACGAGATCGTCCGGAATGTTTTGCTCGACGATATAAGAGGTTTTTCGAAGTGTCGGCCACAACGTCAGCATGATTTCCGACACCACTTCGGCCACCTGGAATTTGCGGCGCTGCGAGCTGGTCTGGTCGACGGCAACCTGCTTGAAGCCAGTCACGAGGTTGGCGGCGCGCTGCAGGTTGCGCACCAGGATGTCGCCCGCCTTGCCGGCATCGCTGACGTAGCCTTCGAGGGTCGAGCGCTTGATGCCCTGGTCCTTTTCCCAGTTCGCGGTCAGCGTGCGGGTCTGATCGAGCAGGGTACTGGCAACCATCAGGCTGTTGCCGATCGGTGTATTGAGTTCGTGGGCAATGCCGGCCACCAGCGAGCCGAGCGCTGCCAGCTTCTCGCTGCGCACCAGCTCTTCCTGTGCCTTGTTCAGCGTTTCCAGGGTTTGCGCCAGTTCTTCATTGGCGCGTTGCAGTTCCTCGGTGCGTTCGACGACGCGCTGCTCCAGCGTCGCATTCAGTTCGCGAATCTCGTACTCGATGCGGCGCTTGTCAGTCACATCGAAGCAGGCAAGGATGCCGTAGCGTTCGCCGGCCAGTGTGAAGGTGTGCCCCGAGAATTGCACCAGGACGCTGCTGTCGTCGCCACGCCGCATCCACGCCTCGCGTTGAGTATCCGTGGAGCCGGTCTGCTTCAATTCCTGGATGAGCGCTTCGCGGTCGGAGGCGTTGCAGTAAAGCTCGAGCTCCAGTGTGTTCCTGCCGATGACCGAGCCTCGATCACGCTGGAACAAGCGCTCGAACGCACTGTTGACGTCCTTCACGACATAGTTGCCGCGCACCTGCGTCACGAACATCGCCACCGGCGACGACTGGAAGATCGTCGAAAAACGTTGTTCGCTATTGCGCAGATCTTCCTCGGCGCGCTTGCGCTCCAGTTCTGCCGCGGCACGTTCGCTGAAGACTTGCAGCAGGGACTTCACCAGATCCGGATTGTGCAACGCTTCCGAATGCAGCACGACCAGCACGCCGATGGTATTGCCTGCAGAATCCCGCAAGGGCGCTCCGGCGTAGCTTTCCCAGCCGTAGCGCTGGAGAAGAGTATCGCCCGGGAAGGCGTCCTGAACGCTTGAACTGAAGACGCAGATTTCTCCTTCCAGCGTACGCTCGCAGGGCGAATGCGTGCTGACGTACTCGAAATCCTGAACGGTGCTGCCGCGAAGGTGGGCGGCAATGGTTGCAATCCTGTTCTGGGCATTTGGCATCCGCAGGCCGATATAGGTGCAGTCGACACGCAATGCCGACGCCAGGTCCGCCACCAGCAACTCGAAAAAGGATTCGCCGGCCATGTCGCGGGTGCCTTGCGCGAGGCGCAGCAGCGCGCGGTCCGCTTCGGCTTTTTCTTCTTCCAGCACCCTCTGGTCGGTGATGTCGCGGATCACGGCAAGCATGTACTGTTCGCCGCCGACAGAAAACAGCGTGCCGTTGGTCAGGCACTGGCGCAATTCGCCGTGTTTCGTGCGCATCGTCCAAGCGAAATTCCGGGCAACACGGTGTGCCGCGAGTTCACGGAACAGTTCCTGCCTTTGCTCGGGTTCGTCCCAGATCGCCAGTTCCCTCGGCGTCTTGCCGACCGCTTCGTCGCGCGTGTAGCCGGAGATTTCCTGGAAGGTCTGGTTGACGTCCATGATCAGGTTGTCGCTTAGACGCACGATTGCCACTGAATCCGGGTTGCATTCGAAGGCACCGGCGAACTTCGCTTCCGACAGGCTGAGCGCTTCTTCCGCGCGGCGTTTTTCGGTGATGTCTTCTGCAATCGATAACAGGCGGTTCGCCTTGCCCGATCCGTCGGCAATGAAAGTGTGGCTCCATTGGCACGTGATGATCTGCCCGTCGGCCCTACGGTTCTGGCTGATATTGCGGCTGTCGCCTATCACGGAGGTAAGCTGCTGGAACCGGGCATCTGCGGATTCTCGGCTGGAATTCGGCATGATGAAGCTGCCATGCCGGCCTATCGCCTGGTTGCGGGCATAGCCAAAAATCTTTTCCGCGGCGGCATTCCATTCCAGCACCTGGAAGCGGCTGTCCCATTCGATGATGGCGATCGGGCTTTGTTCCACGAGGACGCGGAAACGCTCCTCTCGTTCGTGGAGTTCCTGCTCCACGCGCTTGCGCTTGTCGATATCCAGCTCAAGTTCCTGGTTCTTGCGGTCCAGGGCTTCGAACAGCCCGCGCAGGCTGATGCGGGTGTCTTCCATGCGGCGTGCGAGCATGCCGATTTCATCGAGGCGTTGCCAGGTGAACGGTACATCGAGCTGCCGTTCCGCCAGCCGCTCCGCGCCGATGCCGAGCCTTTGCAGCGGGCGCACCAG
>DASVLM010000137.1:0-5660 GCA_036384875.1 Noviherbaspirillum sp. | reverse complement strand
GACCAGTAGAGTGCCTTGCATCATATCTACTGTCAAATATATGATTCCCTCATGATTAAGTCGATTTGCATATGAGTATAGAACTGCGGCAATTACGGTATTTCGTGGCTGTCGCCGAAGAAAGTCACTTCGGGCGCGCGGCCGCACGCCTGCACATGACGCAGCCGCCGCTGTCGCAAGCAATCCAGGCTTTGGAGGCGGATATCGGCACGCCGCTGTTCGAGCGGACCAAGCGCAGCGTGGCCCTGACTCGCGCGGGAGCCGCCTTGTTGCCCGAAGCACAACGACTCCTGCAACAGGCAAGCGCACTGCCCGACCTGGCGCGACGCGCCGCTTCCGGCGAATCCGGCCTGTTGACCCTCTCCTTCGTTTCCACGGCGGATTACAGCGTGCTGCCGCCGCTATTGCGAGAATTCCGCGAAGCACATCCGCAAATCCATATCGATCTGCGCGAAGCCACCACCGACGTCCAGCTGGAAGACTTGCTGCAGGGGCGCATCGACGCCGGCCTGCTGATTCCCCCGCTGACCGACAAGGCACGCGCGGAACTCGAATACATGACTGTGCTGTCCGAACCGCTGGTGCTGGCCGCGCCCCAAGGCACGCGCGCGTTGCGCGGAAAAGCGGAAGCGACGCTGAAGGAAGTGGCGGACCTGCCATTAATCATCTTTCCGCGCCGCATCGCGCCTGCCCTGCACGACGCCATCCTCGGCTGCTTCCGCGACGCAGGCTTGACGCCCCGCATTGGCCAGGAAGCAATCCAGATGCAGACTATTGTCGGGCTCGTTTCGGCGGGCATGGGAGTCGCGCTTGTGCCACAATCCGTATCCAATCTCAAACGCCCCGGCGTCGAATACAAGCCGCTCGCCGGCAAGGGCACGCCCGTGGAAACGGGCCTGGCCTGGCGACGCGATAATATGTCGCCCGTGCTGAAGAACTTTCTCGAACTCTTGCGAAAGAAGCGATAGATGCTCGTACACCCTCTTCCCAACCCCATCGCTTTTTCCATCGGGCCGCTGCAGGTCCACTGGTATGGCCTGATGTACCTGGCGGCCTTCATCCAGTTCATCTTGCTCGGCCGCATTCGTACCCAGCAGCCGCACATGGCCGCTGCCGGATGGAAGAAGGAAGACCTCGACGACATGCTGTTCTACGGCGTGCTGGGCGTGGTGCTTGGCGGACGCCTTGGGGAAGTGCTGTTCTACCATCCGGTCTACTACTTCACCCATCCGCTCGAAATCTTCGCAGTCTGGAAGGGCGGCATGTCGTTCCACGGCGGCTTCCTCGGCGTGCTGCTGGCGATGTGGCTGTGGGCGCGCAAGGCAGGGCGCAACCTGATCGACGTGTACGATTTCATCGCGCCGATGGTGCCGCTCGGTTATGCCGCCGGACGCATCGGCAACTTCATCAACGCCGAACTGCCCGGGCGTCCCGCCGATCCCTCCCTGCCGTGGGCGATGATCTGGCCGAACGTCGACAACATTCCCCGCCATCCCTCGCCCATCTACCAGGCGCTGGTCGACGGCCTGCTGCTCTTCATCATCCTCTGGATCTATGCGCGCAAGCAGCGCCCGCCGCTCGCCGTCGGCGCGATGTTCGTCATGCTCTACGGCATGGCGCGTTTCTTCACCGAATACTTCCGTACGCCGGACTACGACGTACATCTCGGCCCAGTCACCATCTCCGCCGGCCAGATGCTGTCGCTGCCGATGATCGCCTTCGGCCTCGTCGCACTTATCATCACCTATCGCCGCCAGCACAACCTTTCCGCCCACGCACACTGACCATGTCCGACGTCCGCATTGAACGAAATGGGCATATCGCCAGCGTCACGCTATCGAATCCCGGCAAGCTCAATGCGCTCGACGTGGCGATGTGGCGCAAGCTGGCGCAGGCATTCACCGAACTTTCCGCAGACGAGTCGCTGCGCTGCGTGATCGTGCGCGGCGACGGCGGCAATTTCGCCGCCGGTGCGGATATCGAGGAATTTGCCGATGTCCGCAGCACGATGGAACAAGGGATGCGCTATCACGAAGAAACGGTGGGCAATGCCTTGCTCGCCGTTTCGCGATGCCAGCATCCGACCGTCGCTGCAATCGAGGGCGCATGCGTCGGCGGCGGACTGGAAATCGCCTGCGCCTGCGATATCCGCATCGCGGCTCCCTCCGCGCGCTTCGGCATTCCGATCAACCGCCTCGGCTTTCCGCTGGCACCCGGTGAACTGCAGCACTTTCTTGCGCTCGTCGGCAAGGCTGCCGCGCTGGAAATCCTGCTGGAGGGCCGCGTGTTCGACGCCGCCGAAGCGAAAGACAAAGGCCTGGTCCAGCGCATCGCCGAAGACGTGCAGGGCGAGACGCGCCGCACCGCCGAACGCATTGCGAAAGGCGCGCCGCTTGCCGCACGCATGAACAAGAAGCTGGTGCAGCGCCTCGCGCCGCCGGTCGCCCCGCTGACGGACGAAGAACTGCGCGAGGCATTCGCCTGCCTCGCGTCGCAGGATTACCGCGAAGGTGTACAGAGTTTCCTCGACAAGCGCCCACCCGTCTTTTCCGGCAAATGACCATGAACGCCAATCTCTACGCCCTCTTCGAGACCCGCTTTCCCAAGGACCGCACGGCCTGCTGCATCGAGACGCACGACGGCCTCTACTACACCTGGAACGACCTCGACCGCGCCACCGCAAAGATCGCCAACCTGCTGCGCAAGCTGAACCTGCCGGAGAACTCGCGCATCGCGGTGCAGGTGGAGAAGTCGCCTGAAGCATTGATGCTTTACCTCGCGACGATACGCGCCGGCTATGTCTACCTGCCGCTGAACACCGCCTACCGCGCCGCCGAAATGGCGTACTTCATCGACAATGCGCAGCCTGCGGTCGTGGTGTGTTCGCCGCAACATTTCGGCTGGGTGTCGCAGATCGCGTTTGGCAGCGGCGTATCGCATGTGTTTACGCTCGGCGACGACCGCACCGGCTCGCTGCTGGCACGCGCCGCCCTGCAATCGAACAGTTTCGATACGGTCGAGAAGGAAGCGGATGACCTCGCGGCGATTCTCTACACCTCCGGCACCACCGGACGCAGCAAGGGAGCGATGCTGAGTCATCACAACCTGGCCTCCAACGCGGAAACGCTGCACGAATTCTGGCACTGGCAACCGGGCGACGTGCTGCTGCATGCGCTGCCGCTGTTCCATGTGCACGGTCTCTTCGTCGCCTCGCATGGCGCACTGCTCAATGGCAGCAAGATGATCTTCCTGCCAAAGTTTGATGCAACGGAAGTCATGAAGCACCTGCCGCGCTCGACGGTATTCATGGGTGTGCCGACCTACTATGTGCGCCTGCTGGCCGAGCCTGCGTTCGGCAAGGAAACCTGCACCCACATGAGGCTCTTCGTCTCGGGCTCCGCACCGCTGTTGACGGAAACCTTCAATGAATTTACGCGCCGTACCAGCCACACCATCCTCGAACGCTACGGCATGAGCGAAACCACGATGCTGGTGTCGAATCCGTATTTCGGCGAACGCATCGGCGGCACGGTGGGCATTCCGCTGCCCGGCGTTTCGGTGCGCGTGGTGAAGAGCGACGGCACGCCGTGCGCCGTGGACGAGATCGGCGATATCCAGGTGAAGGGGCCGAACGTATTCAGCGGCTACTGGCGCATGCCGGAAAAGAATGCGGAAGAATTCACGCACGACGGCTATTTCAAGACCGGCGACGTCGGCAAGTTCGATGCGAAGGGCTATCTTTCCATCGTCGGCCGCAGCAAGGATTTGATCATCTCCGGCGGCTACAACGTCTATCCGAAAGAGATCGAGTCCTTCATCGACGAGATGGAGGGCGTGGTGGAGTCCGCAGTCATCGGTGTGCCACATCCTGACTTCGGCGAAGCAGTGACAGCCGTGGTAGTGGTGAAGCCCGATGCAACGCTGTCGGAAGCGGACATCATCGGCTTGCTGAAGTCGCGCATCGCCAACTTCAAGGTGCCCAAGCGCATCCACTTCGTGGATGACCTGCCGCGCAATACCATGGGCAAGGTGCAGAAGAACGTGCTGCGGGAGCAGTTCAAGGCTGCATAACCGTCCGAGCAGAGCCTTCTTATCGGAAGGCTTTGTAGAGCATGTATGCCGCAAGCGTATAGAGCACGACAGCGAACACCTTCTTCAACGATTTCACCGGCATGCCATGCGCGATCTTCGCGCCCAGCGGCGCGGTAGTCACGCTCGCCAGTGAAATCACCAGCAACGCCGGCAGATAGACATAGCCGAGCGTTCCCGCAGGCAGGTCAGGCACCCGCATGCCGAAGTATATGTTCGACAGCGTTCCCGCCAGCGCAATCGGGAATCCGAGTGCCGCGCTGGTGGCAACCGCATTGTGAATCTTGACGTTGCACCATGTCATGAATGGCACCGACGCGAAGCCGCCGCCCGCGCCGACCAGGCCGGCCAAGGTGCCGATCACGCCGCCCGCCGCGAACATTCCCGGTGCGCCAGGCAGTTCCCGGTGTGCCGCCGGCTTCCGATTGCTTTGCATCTGAGTCGCCGAGAAGGTAATGAACAGCGCAAATGCCGTTGCCAGCACAGCCGAATTCATTTGTGCGCCTATCCAGGGTCCTATCCATGAACCGATCAGGATTCCCGGCGCAAGCAGCTTCACCACCGGCCACAGCACCGCCCCGCGCGCATGATGCGCGCGCACGGACGAAATGGACGTGAACATGATGGTGCCAAGGGAAGTGGCGATCGCAACATGGATGATGTGCTGCGGCGGGAAGTGCTTCGCGGTGAGCAGCATCGTCATGAAGGGAACGAGCAGCATGCCGCCGCCGATACCAAGCAGGCCGGCAGCGAAGCCGACCACGGCGCCGAGCGCAAGCAATCCGGCAATCAGGACGAGGTCCATCTGCGCCTCGGGAATTTATTTCAGAAGGCGCATGATGCAGCGCCATTCGGCCGGCGTCACCGGCGTGATGGAAAGGCGGTTGCCGCGCTTGAGTACCTGCATGTCGGCCAGTTCGGGCACTGCGCGCAACTCGTCGAGCGACAGCAGGCGGGTCTTGGATGTAGCACGAACATCGACCAGCATCCAGCGCGGATTCTCGCGCGTCGATTTCGGGTCGTGGTATTTGCTCTTCGGGTCGAACTGCGTGTCGTCGGGATACGGCGTACTCGCAACTTCAGCGATGCCGGCAATGCCCGGCGCGGGGCAGCTAGAATGGTAGAACAGCACGCCGTCGCCGATACGCATTGCATCGCGCATGAAGTTGCGCGCCTGGTAGTTGCGCACGCCGGTCCACGCTACGGTACTTGCGGGAGCGGCCAATGCATCGTCGATGCTGACTTCGTCCGGCTCCGATTTCATCAACCAGTATTGCATGATGGTTTTCCGTCGATGATGGGCAAGCGCACCATAAAAAAACGGCTGCATGTGAATGCAGCCGTTTGTGAATTAGTCCCGCCTGTGCCGTCTTTGCCGGCATCCCGAACCTTCGCGGTTCAAGGTGGTCGCAGTTAGTTCAATTTCGGGTTCATCGGACTAGCGACGCTCACGCCCATCGAACAAAATTCCACGACCTATGCTCATGAATGGTTCAAGGAATATATGGCAATCGCGAACACGGCAGGAGGTAGTAAGTGTACCCGAATCGAGCTGCATGTCAAAGGCTTTG